>JAMNZB010000022.1 GCA_023622515.1 Bacillota bacterium
TATACTTTTCATGAGATCTGAATTGTCCTTTCTCGGAGGTAGTAGCTTTTCGTCAAAAACATTCTACCAGAGGCTTTTCAGATCTCTTTTCAATTTTTAAGTTAACAGACCAAAGAATGCAGGTGGGAGATAGGAGTATGAAACGAAATACAATGACGAGACTTTTGGCTTTGTTACTCGCAATATCATTAACCGGATGTGGAGGAAGTTCTTTACCGGCAGACTCAATCAATGAAAACTTGCCGGTGACTCCGGAAAGTTATAGTGCAACTGTCGCAGAAACTTCTAAAAGCACAGCGGCAACTTCAGAAAAGTTAGACCCTGCAGCGGAGGAAAGTACTCCTAGTACATCTGTCGCAGAAACTTCTAAAAGCACAGCGGCAACTTCAGAAAAGTTAGACCCTGTAGCGGAGGAAAGTACTCCTAGTACAACTGATTCTGCAGAAGAAGTATTGACAATGCTTGAAGCTGTAGAGCCCAAAGATGAACTCAATGAAGCGCAAAAGAATTCAATCGCTATGTTGAATTATTTGGCTGTTTTATCGCAAGAAATCAATGCTTCTAAAAATAGCCGTATGTTTCTCGAAGAAGCGTATGCCTCCTTAATTAACAATACTAACCCCGAAAAGGTTAATGAGCTAACAGAGAGTCATCTGAGCAGTATGCTAGATATTATCGAAAAATATCGGATGATTGGTGTGAAGAGAGACCGCCTGCAATATATCTATAATCAGAACAAAGCCAGGGCTCTGAAGGAGGCTATTCCCAATCCTATTGGCTTGTTGAGTGCAATTAGTTCTTTTGATTTGAAACGTTTAGCTGCATCCGCTATTTATATGGCTGTGGACTCTTACAGTAGTTATCAGGCATACGGTACCCAAATTGCCCAAGAGTTCCTGCAGGATGGTTGGGAACTTGATGATGAAGAGGCGGCCAATCTGCACGAGAGCCGTAAAAGAGCTTTTATGTTCATGATCGAGATTGTTAGAAAGGATAATCTGCCGGGCGAGCTTGCTCTGAGTGAAAGTGCCGTTGAAAAATATGTATCTCAGAAAAACAATCCTAACAACTATCAAAAAATTCAGTTTTTTGAATCGGAGAAAACAACATACCAAGCCTTCGGAAATTACTGGTTGACCTTGGCTGATTGCTACTATGAGGGTGGTGATTATGAAAAGTGTCTAGAAATGATTGATAAATATGAAGAACTTCAGGCAGATATTTTTAGAAAGGATTACTACTTTGCCCAAACTCTTCCAAAGGCTATTGTAGCAGCAAGAGAAATTTATGATAGTGAAGAGTATGTGCCCATCGCAGAGAGGTATATCGACTTATTACTTGCTAATACGGAAATCAACGAATGGTCACTTCGCTATTTTGCCGCTGAGATTTACCTGGATTTGTACGCAAAGACGGGAGAAGAAGCCTACATAGAGAACGCTTACGAAATAGCAATTAACAACGTCAACAACCTGGTTACTGAGCAGATGGTCATGAACACAGCCTATCTTGCTGATGTTCAAGAAGTAACCATCCCAAAGGATGCCAACAAGGACGAAAAGAAACAGATTAAAAAGTATAATAAATCCCTGAAAGAGCAACGCGAAGTTGAGTTGCCGCCGGTATATGAACCGCTGGTTTTAAACTGTGATCTTTTATTTGCATTAGCCGGTGAACTTGACATTTCTCAGGACGAAAAAAATCGAATCGAAGGTATTCTTCGAAATGATGAGGATGTCCTGTTTATTTCAGAAAGTCTAGATAATAAATACTCTTTTTCTCCCGGCAAGATGGTTTTTGATGCCCAGTTTGATAAGGATACTTTCGTTATACCTCTAGCTTGTGTTAGTGAGCAGTCTGTGGTTAAAGTAACGATTACGAACAATGGCGGGAGAACAGTTTATGATGACTTTATAGTCAAAAAAGTCGACCGCCCTTCTGATGGGCTTGCTGCATACACTGTTCGCTATACCAGTAAAGAAGCAGGAGACCAAGCATGGAGCGCCGATACTAGGGTGAAGATTGAGATTTTCACAGATGACACTACTGCTAAAGCGGATATCGTCCTTCATTTCAAGGTAAGCAACTACAAAAGCTCACGAATTTTTTCGGATACCGTTGAGTTTGAGCAGGTAGACTAGTATGAAATATTTAAAATATTTTAGCTTGCTACTGTGTCTTGTATTTTTTATAGGAGCTATTCCTCAGACGACCTATGCTTATAACCGAGATGACCATGACAAGTATAGGGTGGAGGTTCTTTTTAAAAACTTCAAAGAGCTTGAGCATGATAAAAGTGCTCAAGAAAAAATTAAAGCTCTTGGATGTGCGGCCTACTTGGCGATTGATCAATTTAATAATAATGGACAGAAAGACTTAGACTTTCTTCTGGCTTATGGTGTAAAGGGAATTCCCTCAGATGTGAGTGCGATTTCATTTAATGCTTCAGGCTCCACACACCGATCACATACCCATCGTGGTTGGGATTTTCAGCTTTACTCCCTAACAAGAGAACTGTGGCCTGTTCGCAAGCAGATACTACTAAACACCGCAGGGACAATATTTGACTTTCAAGGTAATGAGGCTAAAAATAATAGCTTCTGTGCCCTAATCTACTATATTCACATCCTAGCTGACCACATGGATGATAAATCTTATCGGCAAGAAAATGGATTCAAGATGGATGTTGGTGGTAGAGTGGACAAGGAAGATATCATTCATGAGTTACTGAAGCACATTGAGGTTGTTTTTGCCGACCAAAAACGAACACACAAATACCGTAGTCTCACAAGTAAATTAGAAGGATACAATAGCAGCCTTGCTAAATTAGTTCGTAGTGAGGGGGGCATAAATACGGATGAGAAGTTTAGGGAGAAACAGAAATACACGAAAGAACTGATGGAGCTTCTAACGAGGTATCTGCCTGAAATGTTTAAAGAAGAGCGGTTCTTTTACGATGTTTTTTACAAATAGGATTACTTTGCCACTTATGACTTTTATCCGGGAATTACCCATCATTTCAGAAAAAAGGAGCCCGACCGGCTCCTTTTTTTAGTAAATATTTAATGATTTAAGAAAATTGTAATAAGTCCGGTCGTCAGGAATCTGTATAATAAAAAATGGCATGACAATGACAGGAAAAGCAGAAAGGCAGAGGAAGAAGTCGCTATGAGCAAAAGCATGATTGACATTCAAAATATCAGCAAATCCTATACAAAATCAGGTCCCAAGGCTGTTGATGGGGTTAGCCTCAAGCTGGAGAGCGGGACAATATACGGCCTTTTAGGCCCCAATGGTGCCGGTAAAACCACCACGTTAAAAATGATTACCGGCATTTTAAGGCCGGATGAGGGCGATGTCCTCGTCAATGGCTACAGCATCTCAGATGAGCCCTTAGAGGCAAAGCGTCAGTTTGCCTTTGTCCAGGATGAGCCGAATGCCTTTTTACGCTTGACCGGCCTGGAATACATCAACTTTGTGGCTGATGTCTATGAGATTCCCAAAGAGCAGCGGGGTGGGCGGATTACAAAATTAGCCAAGGCCTTTGGCATGGACACGGTCTTGCAAGACAGGATTAGCAGCTATTCACACGGTATGCGGCAAAAGATTTTCCTGGTAGCGGCCCTTGTTCAAAATCCCCCAATCTGGATTTTAGATGAGCCCATGACCGGCCTTGACCCCAGGTCTTCTTTCACCCTTAAGGAAATGATGCGTGACCATGCCGATGAAGGCAACCTTGTCCTCTTCTCTACCCATGTCCTGGATGTAGCGGAAAAGGTCTGTGACATTATCATCATTATTGATGAGGGGCGGATTATACACCAGGGCTCCATTCAAGAAATGCGTGAAAAATTTGCTGAGGACACCTCTTTAGAAGCCATGTTCTTACAACTTACTGAAGATGAGTTCAGCTTTCATAATGAACATTTTCATAATGAGCATAATGGATAATGGATAAGGGGTAAGAAGCAATGAACTCATTACAGAGGATATTTTTACTAATCAGAGTTTTCTTCAAAGCCGGTTCCAATATGGAGATGCAATCCATGGCCCTGGGGAGGAAAAAAAAGAAGCGGGGCAAAGGAGCGAAAATCCTAACCGCCCTCCTATATATTTACCTCTTAGCCTATATGGTCTTCATGGCGATATGGTTTGGGCGGATGCTCTTTCCCGGAGTGATTATCGCCGGCATGGATTCTTTGACCTTCGATTTTCTTTTTAGTATTTTCTCTGTCCTTGTCATTTTATACGGTTTCTTTTTCACCTTTTCCACGCTGGCTTTTGCTAATGACCAGGAAAGGCTTGCCTGCATGCCTTTCAAGCGAGGGGAAATCTTAATCAGTCGCTTTGTTTTTATTGTGGCCCAACAGAGCCTCTTACCGCTCTTGATCGGCAGCCCCCTCTTTTTCACCTATGCCTACTACAAGGGACTGGGCTGGACCTTCTATGTGAAGACCGTCTTTTCCCTGGTCTTGTTAAATATTGTTCCGGTAGCCGTTCTTGTTATTTTGAGTATTTTCCTGATGCGTCTGACCCCGCTGGCCAAAAACAAAGATCGTTTCATGATTATTGCCCAAGTTGTCTTGGTTGTGCTTATTGTGGCGATTTCCTTCGGCTCTTCCTATTCGTCGGAATTAATTTCTGAGACCGGCACAATGGACTTGGGTTTTCTTAAAAATGATGCCCTGGGCAGGCTGAAGTATATTTTCCCCAATATCATGCCCTTGAAAGATTTCCTTTTACAAGATGGAACGACGGCCCTTTTCGGCCTGCTGAAAGTTCTGCTTCTCTCAGTCATCTTTGTCTTTGCTGCCTATCTCATTGCCAATAGCCTTTACAGCCCGGAGGTCAGCTCCGGAACGAAAAAGAAAAGCCGCAGGCAGAGCAAACGGGCAAGCCGTAAGGTCGTGGCCCCCAAAGGAAAATTTGCTGCCCTTTTTTCCAAAGAAGCCAAGCTGGTTTTGCGTAATCCAACCATTCTGACCAATAATGTCATTAGCGTTTTTATCTTTCCCCTCCTCATGATTGTTCCTATTTTGCTCAATGAGGAGGTTAGGGAAGGAGGTCTGCAAGCCCTGCTTGCTATGCGTCCGGCCGCTACGAATTTTTTCCAAGGCCTGGATGGCGAAGGCAGCCTCTTAATGATTAGTACAGCCAGTATGGCGGCTGCGATTATCGCCTATGCCTTTGTGGGCGTCAATTCGATTAATAACTCAGCCATGTCGCGAGAAGGAGAACAAATCAGCTACAGCATGATTATTCCCTGTTCCTATACAAAACAATATGCGGCTAAATCACTCTTGGCCATCTTGATATCGATGCCAATCTACCTCCTTTTCTTAATAGTCCTTATCGTCTTTTTCAAGGTTCCTTTTAAACTTTGGATTATTCCCATCATCAGCTACCTCCTTACCGGCATCAATGCCAACCTGATACCCTTGCTCCTTGATGTCTGGCATCCGGTTCTGGACTGGGAAAATGAGATTTATGCTATTAAAAGCAATAAAACGATTGTTTTCAGCATGATGGCCAACTGGTTGCTGGCCACTATCTTCGGCTTTCTGATCTATTTTATGCTGGGCAAAGAGTGGTTCAGCCCCGCAGTCGGCTTAGCGATTAGCTGTGGAGGCAATCTCCTATTGACCGGACTCCTGCTCACCCTGATCCCGAAAGTGCTAAAGAAAACCATGGCCCATATAGAGGATTTTTTATAGGCTCTTTTCGGAATCGTCATATCCTTCGGTATTTTTTCAAGCCGGTTTCCGGGTGTGTTTTCGGGCATTCTTCCGGTAGCTTTTCGGGGCATCTTCTTAGCCTGTTTTCGGGCATTCTTCCGGTAGCTTTTCGGGTCATCTTCTTAGCCTGTTTTCAGGCCATTTTTTACGGCAGCTTTTCGGGGCAGCTTTTTAGCCTGTTTTCAGGCCATTTTTTACGGTAGCTTTTCGGGGCGTCTTTTTAGCCTGTTTTCAGGCAATTTCTTCCGGCTGCTTTTCAGAATAGCCTTTAAGCATATTTTTGGGGAAATAGAAAGTCTTTTTCCTTCTTTTTTGTCATTTTCTTAAGAGAGCATATCTTAGCGAAAAAAAGCTTGGAATGAAAAATTATGCAACAATTAATTATCGTAAAACTCGATAACAAAATCCCTTCTACTTGCCAAAAAAGAGAAAAATTTGTGCAATTTGCAAGAGCGGCCCGCATTGACAAACAAGGGTAATTGCCATATTGTAGATTATGCAATTATTTTTAGGAGGATTTCCGATGAGAAAAACATTATCATTATTACTTGTTATAACCATGCTCTTTTCAATAGGATTGGTTGTAACTCCCGTTCTCGCTGAAGAAACAGAAGATGCATCCGTCATTTGGAACGATGCGGAAGGCCAGGAGCTCGCAGAAGATGCTACATTTAAAGGCTATCTCACTGCTGAACCAACTTCATTAGACCCGGCAAAAGCCAGCGATAACTACGCCATTACTGTTATGACCAATATTTATGAACCCCTCGTCCTTTTGCATGACGGTCCTGAAGGCGGTACAGAATACCTGGGTGGTGGTGCAAAAAACTGGGAAGTTTCAGAAGACGGTTTAGAGTACACCTTCTACTTACGTGAAAACAAGTGGTGGGACGGCGAACCTGTTACTGCTGAACAATATGCCTATTCCCTCAGACGCGCCGTAAACCCTGAAACGGGTTGCCCTTATTCTTATCTCTTAGAGCCCATTGTCAATGCTGCAGAAATCACAGCCGGTGAAGCCGACGTGGATAGCTTGGGTGTTGAAGTTGTTGACGATTTGACCTTGAAAATTACCTTAAACGCCCCGACAGCAACCTTCTTAGAACTTATGGGTAACTCTGTTACACTGCCGGTTCGTCAGGAAATTGTTGAAGAACTCGGTGAAAAATACGGTTCAGAAGCCGACCTGGTCATGGGTAACGGTCCCTTCCAAATTACCGAATGGACCCATAACAGCAAAATCTCCTATGAAAAATCAGAAAATTACTGGAACGCCGAAAATGTCTACTTTGAAAAGGCCGACATTGCCATTATTTCTGATACGCAAACCGCTATGACCGCCTTTGAAGCCGGTGAGATCTACAGCACATCCACCAACTTGGCCGAATGGCGTCAAGTTTTTGAAGACAAAGAGGATGTCCTCCACATTCAAAGAGGTTTACCGAGCACCTTCTTTATGATGTTCAACACCGCTGATGAAAACGGTATCTTTACCGATGCCCGTATCCGTCTTGCCTTTAGTGCCGCCATCAACCGTGAAGAAATCAATGAAGTTATGTGGAGTGGTAATAACCTTGCCGCACAAGGCTGGGTAGCCCCGGGTATCAACGTTGGTGCAAAAGTTTACCGCGAAGAAGCCCCTAACTTTGTTGATGAAATTAGAGCAGAATATCCTGAACCCAAGCTTCTCTTGGATGAAGCCTTAACCGACCTCGGTATGGAAGACAAGATTGATAACCTTGAAGTCAGCCTAATCCTCGGTGGTACAGACCAATGGTTTAAGGACCTCGGCGAGTACTATCAGCAAGTCTTCAAGCAAGACCTGGGTGTCGACCTTAAGATTGAACAGCTTGACTGGCCCATCTTCAGTGACCGTGTATCCAACAAGGATTACCAAATCGGCTACATGGCCTGGGGTTCAGAATTAAGCGAGCCCAATGCCCTCTTAAAAATCCATGCAGACGGTTCACCCCAAGTTGGCACATCCTGGAATAACGATGAATACAATGAGTTAATTAAACAAGCTCAAGGTGAAGCCGATGATGAAAAACGCTTTGAATTATACCTTGCTGCAGAAACCATTCTCATGAATGAAGCTCCGGTAGCCCCTGTTGTGCATCCTATGCGTAACTTCTACCGCTATGATTTCTATCAAAATGTTGATATGAACAGCTTTGGTAACATGGGATTACGTCAAGGTTATCTATTAGCTCACTAAAGCTATAGAAAAGATGCTTTTAAAAGAGCCTTTTGACAACTTGTATTGCGTACTCTAGCCGGGTACGCAATACTCTTTTTCAATAGCATTCTTTTAAATCTTTAACAGGAGATATGTACATGCTTAGATATGCGCTAAAGCGTATCATGATGATGTTTTTGACTGTTTTCATTATTATTACAGTTACCTTCTTCATGATGCACAGCATCCCCGGAGATCCCTTGGCCAATATGGCCAAGAAGTTGCCGGAGGAAACGCTGAAAAACTATTATGCAAAATACGGCTTGGATAAGCCTGTCGTTGAGCAATACCAAATTTTTATGGAAAATCTGATTCGGGAGGGTGACCTTGGCGAATCGATTGCCTACCCCGGCCGCTCGGTAACGACAACGATTAAAGAAACGGCGCCGGTTTCCGCCCAATGGGGCTTTTTGAGTCTCTTTATAGGGCTTATAATCGGTATATCGATAGGAGTTGTTGCCGCCTTGAATCGTAACCGCTGGCCGGACTATGTCGTGTCCTTTGTAGCCATGCTGGGTGTTTGTATCCCCGTTTTTATTTTTGCTGCCCTCCTGCAATACTTGCTTACAACAAAACTTCGTTTGGTTCCCTCTTCCGGTTGGGGGAAGCCGGTCCACTATGTGCTTCCGGTTTTAGCTTCCTGTTTCGGTACGATTGCTACCTATGCCCGTTATACACGGAGCAATGTACTGGAAGTCTTAAATCAGGACTATATTTTAACGGCGGAAGCCAAAGGCGTTTCCCGTATCGGTATTTTAGTAAAACACGTTATGCGGAATGCGGTCTTACCTTTGATTACCATGCTTGGCCCGAGAATTGCTGCCGTCTTTACAGGCTCCTTCCTCATTGAGCGGATGTTCTCTATTCCCGGACTTGGTTTTTACTTCTATAACTCTGTTACCTCAAGGGACTATACGATGATTATCGGCACAACCATTTTCTATGCAGTCCTATTCATTATCGCTAACCTGGTCGTTGACCTCCTGTACAGCGTTGTTGATCCCCGGATCCGAATTAGTAAAGGAGGCCTGTAATGAAAACAGAACAAATTGCTGCTGATAAATTTTTACCCATTCCTCAGGAGGATAAAAGCTCTGAATTTATGGCCCGTCCCAAAATCACCTATTGGAGCGATGCTTGGAGACGCTTTAAGCAAAATAAATTAGCCCTCATAGCCATGGTCATTCTATCCATCATTATTTTGCTGGTTATTTTCGTGCCCATCCTTAGCCCTCATCCCTATGAAGCCATCGATGTCAAGAAAAAACATGCCCCCGCCTCGGCAAGCCATTGGTTTGGTAATGACCAGCTGGGTCGGGATATTTTTACCAGGGTCTTTGTTGGTGGCCGTGTTTCTATAGCTATCGGGGTTATCGGTGCCTTGATTTCGGCTACGGTCGGAACCATGTACGGAGCCATTGCCGCCTTTGCCGGTGGCTGGGTAGACGTTGTCATGATGCGTATTGTTGAAATTTTAGGCTCTGTTCCCTATCTCTTATTGGTTATTTTAATCCAGGTATATATGGGTGAGCGGAACTTAGGAACCATGATTTTTGCCCTTACCCTAACCGGTTGGCTGGGGTCTGCCAGGATGGTCAGAGGTCAGCTTTTGGCCTTGAAGAATCAGGATTTTGTCCTCGCTGCCAGAACCCTGGGGGTCTCAAACCGCAGAATCATCACGCGACACCTTATTCCCAATACCTTAAATATCATTATTATTTCCATTACTTTTGATATTCCCGGCTATATTTTCTCAGAAGCTTTCTTAAGTTACCTGGGTATCGGTATTGAGTCGCCGATGACCTCATGGGGTGCCATGTCCTCTGCCGCCCAGCAGAAGTTTCTCTTCTATCCGATGGAACTTTTCTACCCCTCCTTTTTGATTGCTCTTACCATGCTTGCCTTTACCCTGATGGGCGACGGCTTACGTGATGCCCTGGATCCGCGATTGAGAGAGTAGAAGGAGAGTATATTTATGGAGAAAGAGAATCTGAAGATAATGAATAGACAAGATAAAAAGAGTGTGGCTAAGGGTGAACGAGTTCTTACCGTAGAGAATTTACAAGTTTCCTTCCACACCTATGCCGGTGAAGTAAAAGCCGTTCGCGGCCTTGATTTCCACCTGAACAAGGGGGAAACCCTGGCCTTTGTCGGGGAGTCCGGCTGTGGTAAAACCGTTACGGCCAAAGCCATCCTACGCCTGCTCAAGACCCCGCCTGCGGAAATTAAAGAGGATTCCGTCATCAATTATATGGGCGAAGATGTTGTCCGGATGGACCGGAAACGCCTCAGAAACTATAAAGGCAACGATGTCGGCATGATTTTCCAGGATGCCATGACCTCACTGAACCCAACCATGACTTGCGGTAAGCAAATTACGGAGTCGCTCAAGATCCACACCAACCTGGACAAGGAGGGGCGTAAAGAGCGGGCCCTCCAAATGCTCCGTGATGTAGAAATACCTAATCCGGAAAAACGCTTTAAGCAGTATCCCCATGAACTGTCGGGCGGCATGCGCCAGCGGGTTATGATTGCCATAGCCTTGGCTTGTGAGCCGACTATCATGATTGCCGATGAACCGACAACTGCTCTGGACGTGACCATTCAAGCACAAATCATGAAGCTCCTTAAAAACTTACAAGATGAAAAGGGGACCGCCATTATCCTGGTTACCCATGACCTTGGTGTTGTGGCCAATTTTGCCCACAGGATTCAAGTTATGTATGCCGGGCAAATTGTGGAAACGGGAAGTACGGAAGAAATTTTCAAAAATCCCCAGCATCCTTACAGCTGGGCCCTGCTCCGTTCCATTCCCCGCTTAGACAGTGATGGCCAAGAAGACCTCTACTCTCTGAGCGGAACACCGCCGGACTTAATCTTGCCTTTAGAGGGATGTCCCTTCACAGACCGTTGTGACTACGCCATGCAAATTTGCCGGGAAAGGCGGCCGGAGAAAACGGTCTTTAGTGAAACCCAATGCTCATATTGCTGGCTCCACCATAAAGATGCCCCTAAGATTGAGCGGCCTATTGCAGGAGGTAAGCATGACTAATCTTGATGTGACAAAACAAGCAAAAGCCGGAGTAAGAAAAGAAGTGTTAATTGAACTAAATGAAGTCAGTAAACACTTCCAGCTGGGTAGAAGACAAAGCTTAAAAGCGGTTGACCAGGTCAGCTTTCACATTTATAAGGGGGAGACCTTCGGCCTGGTTGGAGAATCCGGCTGTGGTAAAACGACTGTCGGCCGGACCATCTTGGGTATCTATCCTACTACAGGCGGCAGTGTCGTCTATGATGGTAAAGATATTTCACATTTAAGGGGAAGGGAAGAGCTTAAAAGTTTCAGAAAAAGAGCTCAAATGATCTTCCAAGACCCCTATGCCTCCCTTGACCCCCGGATGACCGTGGACGATATCATCAGTGAAGGCCTGGATGTCCACTTCCCCAATATGCCGGCAAAAGATAAGCACGACAGGATTTCTACCCTGCTGATGCGGGTAGGCTTGAACAGTGAGCACGGGGCCCGCTTCCCCCATGAATTATCGGGAGGCCAGCGGCAACGGATCGGGATAGCCAGGGCCCTTGCTGTGGAACCGGAATTTATCGTTTGTGATGAACCCATTTCCGCCCTGGATGTGTCCATTCAGGCCCAAATCGTCAACCTCTTGAATAAGCTGCAAAATGAGAGTGAATTAACCTATCTCTTCATTTCCCACGACCTTTCCATGGTCAAGCATATTTCCGACCGTATCGGGGTCATGTACCTAGGCAGCCTGGTTGAGGTTACAACGAATAACCGCCTCTATGCAAAGCCTATGCATCCCTATACCCAAGCCCTTATCTCGGCCATCCCCATTCCGGATCCGGACAAGAAAGAGGAGATGGGGCGGATTATCCTTGAGGGAGAAGTTCCCTCCCCCATCAATGTGCCCCCGGGCTGCAAATTTGCCGGCCGCTGCCGTTATTGCTTTGACCGCTGCAAGAAAGAGCAGCCAAGCCTCCAGCAGGTTGAAGATGAACATTACGTGGCTTGCCATCTCTATGACAGGCCGGACTCTTTACCCGGCATCAAAAGAAAAATATTTAAAGAGGATTAATTGACAGTCAAAATGTAAAAACTGCCAAAAAGATCCGTAAAAAATGTAGAAAGCTAGTGGAGGCTAAAAACTCTGCTAGCTTTTTGTATGGGTAAATCAGCCTTTCCAGGCAAAGCAATAAGGGGCGGGAATTATTGGTAGAAGCCTGGGAACAAAGCTCAAACTATGGGATAAACCCTTTTCTATGTAAGGGAAAGCATGCCCGCTTAATAAAAAATTAACAAAAGGGGTTTACAAATAAGAAAATTTGTTATAGCATACAAGTATAATATTGCGAG
>JAMNZB010000076.1 GCA_023622515.1 Bacillota bacterium
ATTTTTGCTTGAACGTTATTCTCAGTGGGTGTCATGTAAAACATGATAAGGTCTGCAGGATAAACCTTTACGCCTTTACGCAATACATCAATAATGCCCCGTTTAGCAATCTCTTAGGAGATCTCGTAATTAAGCCTCAAGGCAAACCGACGCTTGTACCGGAAAGCGATAAAAGACCGGAAATGACAAACCTATTTGATGATTTTAAGGAGGAAACCATCCATGACTAAGAATCCAATGAAGGTAATTACAGGTAAAGACACTCGCTGGTCCTACGCCAATGTGTGGGAGCCAAAATCTATCAACGGCGGAGTGCCGAAGTTCTCGGTATCTCTTATCATTCCGAAAAGCGACAAAAAAACCATTGAAGCCATCAAGAAAGCGATTCAGGCCGCCTACAAGGAAGGTGAGGCGAAGCTTAAAGGAAACAGCCGTTCTGTCCCGCCGCTTGAAGCCATCAAGACACCGCTTCGTGACGGTGATACGGAGCGTCCGGATGACGAAGCCTATGCCAATAGCTATTTTATCAACGCTAACTCGACCACTCAGCCGGGCATTGTCGATGCCAATGTGCAGCCGATCCTGACCCGCTCAGAAGTCTACAGCGGAGTCTACGGCAGAGCGTCGATTAATTTCTACGCGTTCAACTCCAACGGCAATCGAGGAATCGCCTGTGGCTTAAATAATCTGCAGAAAATCCGTGACGGAGAACCCTTGGGAAGCCGCACCAGCGCAGAAGACGACTTTGCTGATTTTGCTGAAGACGACGACTTTTTAAGCTAAGGAGAACACCTCATGTTTTGTGAATACTTTTCTCAGCTCTATCAGCTTTTTACAGCAGCGCTTCTGGCTGGAAATTTAGCATTATTACCTTTCTACCTTGTCTACAGGTTTTTTCAAGCCGTATGGAGACAGGCGAACAGGCCAAAGAAAAACGGATGACGGGAGGGCGGGGTCAAAGGCTCCGCCCTTCTCTCTATGGAGGGAGTAAATGAAAACCATATGCTTAGACGTTGAAACTTTTTCCTCTGCCGATCTTAGAAAAACAGGCGTTTATCGCTATGTTGAGGAGACAGACTTTGAAATTCTGCTTCTTTCTTATGCCATCGACGGAGGAGAGATAAAAACGATTGACCTCGCTCAGGGTGAAAAGATGCCGGAGAAAATCATTCATGCCCTTCTTTCAGATGACATTATCAAGTGGTCTTTTAACGCCCAGTTTGAGCGGGTTTGTATCTCGGAATGGCTGAAAAGACAGGGCTATCTGTTAGAAAAGCTACTACCCTTTGACCATGATCCTGAGTACCTCCATTACCTATTTCCCAAGTCCTGGTACTGCGATATGGCCTGGTCTGCCTATCTGGGGCTTCCCTTATCTTTGGAAGGGGCCGGTGAGGTTTTAGGGCTGGATAAACAAAAACTAAAAACCGGAAAAGATCTCATCCGCTATTTTTCTGTTCCCTGTAAGGCAACTCGGGCAAATGGCGGCAGAACAAGAAACCTGCCCTCACATGATCCTAAAAAATGGGAGCTTTATAAATCCTACAACAAGCGAGATGTGGAAACGGAGCTTCTTATCCATGACAAGCTTTCCCGTTTTCCCATGCCGGATAAGGAATGGGAGATTTATCATAGAGATCAGGAAATAAATGACCTCGGCATTTTGCTTGACAAAGACCTCGCTAAAAATGCCATCCGGATGAATGAAGCCGTCCGTGAAGAAAGCATGGCAAAACTCAAACGAATCACCGGGCTTGAAAATCCCAATTCTGTCCTGCAGCTGAAAGAATGGCTTTTATCAAGGGGAATCGCAACTGAATCTCTTGATAAAAAGGCAGTAAAAGAACTCCTTAAAGATGCTTCAGGCGATGTCAAAGAGGTTCTTGAAACCAGGCAGGAACTGGCCAAGTCCAGCGTTAAGAAATATGAAGCGATGAGAGACTGTGTCTGTCGCGACGGCCGTGCCAGAGGACTCTTGCAGTTCTATGGAGCCAACCGCACCGGTCGCTTTTCAGGAAGGCTCATTCAAGTTCAAAATCTCCCGAGAAACAAGATGGAAGATTTGGAGCTTGCAAGAAAGCTGGTCAAATATGGTGACCTTAAATCCTTAGACCTGCTCTTTGATTCTATTCCGCAAGTCTTATCGGAACTTATCCGCACCGCCTTTATTCCGAAAAAAGGACGCATCTTTCTTGTCGCTGACTACTCAGCCATTGAAGCCAGAGTCCTCGCCTGGCTGGCGGAAGAAACATGGCGGATGGCGCTTTTCTCTGAAGGTGGCGATATCTACTGTAGGTCCGCAAGTGAGATGTTCGGCGTTCCTGTAGAAAAGCACGGAGTAAATGCCCATCTCAGGCAAAAAGGGAAAATAGCGGAACTCGCCTGCGGCTACGGCGGCTCAGTCGGAGCCTTAAAAGCAATGGGTGCCCTTGAGATGGGGCTTTCGGAGGAGGAACTGCCGAACCTAGTAAGTGCTTGG
>JAMNZB010000041.1 GCA_023622515.1 Bacillota bacterium
CAGCTTCTTGCTCCAGTTCCACAAGTTCAGAAATAAAGAAACTATCCTCTTTTTGTTTAGGCGGACGGTAGTCTGCAGCAAACTCCTTGTAGATTTCTTCAAACTCAGGCCCTTCGATTTTTTCTTTCTCCAGGAGACGTTCTGCGACCTTGTCTAAGAGGAGCCTATCTTTTTCCAGTAACTTCAAGGTCTCTTGGTAGGCTCTGTTTAGGATACTGACTATTTCTTCATCAATGGCTGCTGCCATTTTTTCACTGTGGGCTTTGGCATGGCCGTAGTCCATACCCAGGAAAACTTCCCCACTGTCTGCCGTAACAAACAAGCCAATCCGGTCACTCATTCCGTACTTGGTTACCATTTCCTTGACAATCCGGTTACATTGCTGGAGGTCTTGGGATGCCCCGGTACTGATATCGGCTTGTGTCAACTCTTCAGCCGCCCTGCCCCCAAGCCCGATCATGACCATGTTATAAAGGTTGTCACGAGTTTCATAGGACAAATCTTCATGGGGCTTATAAGCGGTATAACCACCGGCGCTACCGGCCGGGATGATGGAAACCCTTTCGACTTGCTGGCGCTCGGAAATTTGTCGGGAAACAATGGCATGGCCCGCCTCATGGTAGGCGGTAAGATTACGTTCTTCCTCACTCATGACACGACTTTTCTTTTCCGGGCCCAAGGCAATCTTGAAAACAGCTTCAGAGATGTCAGCATAGGTAATCTCTTTAGCATTTCTCCTTGCCGCTAATAGGGCTGCTTCATTCAGCAAGTTTTCTAAATCAGCCCCGGTGTAACCCGGTGTGATTCGGGCAATATCTTCAAGGCTTACTTTTGCCGCAATCGGCTTGCCTCTGGCATGGACTTTTAAGATTTCAAACCGCCCTTTTTGGTCCGGGCGGGATACGGTTATCCGCCTGTCAAAACGGCCGGGACGCAGTAAGGCAGGGTCCAGAATATCCGGGCGGTTGGTTGCCGCCATAACAATAACCCCCTCATTAGGGCCGAAACCATCCATTTCAACAAGCAACTGGTTCAGGGTTTGTTCACGCTCATCATGACCACCCCCCAGGCCTGCACCACGGTGGCGGCCTACAGCATCAATTTCATCGATAAAAATAATACAGGGGACGTGCTTCTTGGCATCGTTAAACAGGTCACGGACCCGGGAGGCCCCTACCCCTACGAACATTTCAACAAAGTCTGAACCGGATATGGTAAAGAAGGGAACTTCGGCCTCTCCGGCAACGGCACGTGCCAATAAGGTTTTACCTGTTCCCGGCGGGCCCACGAGCAAAATACCGCTAGGGATTTTAGCGCCTAAGGCCGTATACTTTTTGGGATTCTTGAGGAAATCAACCACTTCTTCCAGTTCTTCTTTTTCCTCATCGGCACCGGCAACATCAGCAAAAGTCACCTTGTTATCTTGCGGGTTACTTCTCTTCGCCCTGCTTTTTCCAAAGTTCATAGCGGAACGGCCATCCTGGCTGCGGCTGGAAAAACTGACATAGACAAAGAAAACCATCGAACCGATCATCAGCAGTAACAGGACGACGTTAAAAATTCCCGAAAAATCCGTTGGCTGGTTATAGTCGAAGGAGCTTATCTTTCCTTGAGCTACAGCCTTACGTAAAATCTGATGGTATTCAGGAAGCAAGAGTGAATTAATCGTTTTACGGTAGGAGGCTCCCGCCTGTTCCTTTGTGTTTTTCATGACAATCTGCAATTCATTGCCATTCATAACAACCGACTGAACACGACCTTCCTCTATATCTTTTTCAATGGTGGAAAGCAAGCGCTGGTCAGGACTTCCCATTCTCGTCATGACCATGCTTGATAGGATAATCGCAATAATCAGAAAGATATAAAAAGATGCACCGCTTCCCGGTCTTTGTTTATTCATTATTATCCTCCTTGCCGTCATCTCCTAAAATAGCGAGATACGGTAAGTTTCTATATTCTTGTTTGTAATCCAAGCCATAACCGACAACAAATTTATCCGGTATGGCTTGGCCGATATACTCTACCGGAACATCGACTGTCCTGCAGTCAGGTTTATCAAAAGCTGAACAAACGGCTAAACTTGCCGGCATTCTGTCCATGAACAAGGCGCGCAGATAGCTAAGTGTCAAGCCTGTATCAACAATATCCTCTACCAGGATGATATGTTTTCCGGAAAGATCTTGTTCGGTATCCTTGATGATGCGGACAACGCCGGTACTCTTTGTTCCTGAGTAAGAGGAAACAGAGATAAAATCAATGGTTAGCTCAAAATCCAGCTCACGAATCAGATCCGCTAAAAAAACAACAGACCCTCTTAAAACACCTACAAGTACCGGTTTCTTACCCTCGTAATCCCGCTTAATCTCAGCGGCAACCCGCTTGACCATGCTCTTTATTTCCTGCTCGTTCAACAAAATATCAGCTACAACTTTTCCCATAAGCTTATCCCCTAGTCTAATTTCTATATATCTTGCTCATACTTATACAAATAAATTATCTTACGACTCACTATTATAGCAGTGAAAATGGGGATATTCTATAACGAATGCTACAAAATAGGAAGAAGGCAAGCTAATCTTTCCTATTTTTAGAAATTTTTTCAAAAACCAGCCGCCAATTTTGAATTTTTATGGCCTTGCCCCGGCCAATATGATATTCAGCCCTTGCCGGCAGCTCCCTCAATTTTTTTTCGAGCTTACTGAAGCTTCGTCTGGAAATAGGGGCAGGATGGCCATGAATGTCGCTAAGCCAAGCCTGAATAATCCGATAGTAGATTCCTTGCGGGTATTGCTGTAAATTATGTAAATTCAAACTCCCATCTTCTAAAAGAAGTTTGCGCATTATTTCCGCGGCAATTTCTTTCAAGGCCTCATTTTCCACTCTCAGATTCTCGCTTAGACTAAAAAGTTGTTGGCCCGGATAGTAGCCTAATATTTCCTCCCACAAAGGAAGCAGCTCATGGCGGATTCGATTGCGCAGATAGACAGGACTTTCGTTGGTGTGGTCGAGAAAATAGGAGAGCTGACCCTCATCAAGAAATTGGCGGATGCGTTCTTTCTCCAAGATAAGGAGGGGGCGAATTATGCTGCCGTCAAAATAGGGCATGGAAGACAAGCCACTGGGGCCTGTTCCCCGACCCAGATTGAGAATAATTGTCTCGCATAGGTCATCTAAATTATGGCCGGTGGTAATAAGCACCTTATCGGTCTTTAGTTCAGCTTTTAGCCGGTCTGTCAATTTGACAAAAAAAGCGTGCCTGGCAAAACGGGCCGCTTCTTCTATGCCGGCCTTGCGCTCTTTGGCCAGGCCGAGGACATCTGCTGTTTCCTCAAAGTAGGGTATCTTCCAGTCGGCGGCAAATTTATTAAGTAGCAAGCTTTCTTCTTCATCCATGCCCGGACGTAATTGGTGATTAAAGTGGGCAAGGGAAAAGGAGAGGGAGTCTCTCTTTCGTAACCAAATAAAAAAGTAGGCCAGGAACATGGAGTCCGCACCGCCGGAAAAGGCAATAAGATAGTGGTGGTCGGAATAATCAGGCAAAGCATAGGCTAAGCGTTCCCGCAAAGCTAAAAACAAACCCGTATCTTCAAAAAAATCAGGATATCCCATTAAAACGGCGGCGGTTCCATATTTTGCATACGCGGGTCAAGGTCATAAAATAAGGTATACTCAGGTTTCCAGCCCAGGTAAACCGTCCCTGTCGCCCCATGCCTGTTTTTCGCAATTATCAATTCCGCTTGCGAATGGTCTCTTGCCGGGCCGGATTCTTCCGGCATTTCATAATAGTCATCCCGGTACAAGAAAAGGACGACGTCGGCATCTTGCTCGATAGCCCCTGAATCACGCAGGTCGGAAAGCATAGGGCGCTTGTTGCTTCTACCTTCACAAGCCCGGCTTAGCTGAGAAAGGGCAATAACCGGAACATTAAGTTCACGGGCCATAATTTTCAAATTCCGAGAAATATCTGAAATTTCTTGCTGGCGGTTGTCCGTCCTTCGACTGTCCGAAGACATCAACTGCAAATAGTCCACAATGACCAAACCCAGATTTGGCTCCGATAATTTCAGTTCCCGGCAACGGGCCATCATTTCGAGTGGACCAACTCCTGACCGGTCATTAATGTATATGGGAGTGGGAAAAAATTCTACCGCCTTATCACTCAGCTTTGTCCACTCCGCCTCACTTAATTCTCCACTACTTAGCTGGCTGGAATTGATCGTGGCGTAGGTGGAAAGGAAGCGGGTACTGACTTCTTCACTGGACATTTCTAAGCTGAAGATGGCGGTAGGCACTTCGTAAATTGAAGCAACCCTTTGGGCAATATTAAAGGCTAAAGCTGACTTACCCATTCCGGGACGTGCCGCTAAAATCATCAGGGCCCCCTTCCTGAGGCCACCGATCTTGTGGTCAAGGCTGGCGAAACCGGTCTCTTGAAGAGGCCTTTGTTTATTCTTGGAAAGCTCCATAAGCTCATTAATCCGTCTTAAAATAACTTTACCGATATGGGCAAAATCACCGGCTCCACTGCCTTCACGTACGTCTTGCAGCCACTTTGCCGCTAAGTTAATGATGGCATCGACTTCAGCATCCTCACTATAACAGAGGGCTTGTAATTCCTTAAAAGAACGAATTAATTGGCGGAGGCGAGATTTTTTTAAGACGATTTCAACATAATAGTCAAAGTTGTGGATTCTAATGCTCGAGCTCAACTCAGCTAAACGAGCCAGGCCGCCCACCTTATCCAAGAGGTCTCTATCACTTAAGTAGCTGGAAACAGAGACCAGGTCTATAGGGGCCCCTTCATCGGCAAGAGCAACATAGCTCTCAAAAATATAACGGTGGTTGGGATAATAAAAATCTTCAGGATTTAGGCTGGAAATACACTTGTGTAGGCTATTTGGCTCCATAAGAACAGAACCTAGTACAGCTTGTTCTGCATCCAAGCTGCTAGGTTCTCTTCGAATGCTTGCTCCGTCAGCAGACATCCTAGTCCTCCAGGGCTTTAATAGCTACAACGAAAGGTACTGTGACTTCAGAATGCAAACGGACTGCGGCGTCATATTCGCCAACAACTTTTATGCTTTCTTCAATTTGAATATTGCGCTTATCAACATGGATATCCATTTCAGCAAGCTTGTCGGCAACATCTTGATTGGTTACTGTACCATACAGTCTGCCGCCTTCACCGGCCTTGGCCTCAAGAGTGACCAGCTTACCTTGCAGTTTTTTACCGGTTTCTTCTGCTGCTGCAAGTTCTCTTTTTGCACGGGCAATGGCCGCATGTTGCTTGGCTTTAACTTCATTAACATTAGCCTTTGTGGCTGCCGTTGCAAGTCCTCTGGGAATTAAGAAGTTATTGGCATAGCCGTTCTTAACTTCAACCAAATCCCCAACCCTGCCTAATTTTTCAACATCTTGCAGTAATAAAACTTTCATCTGTTGCCTCCTTACTCAGAATAGGGCATCAAAGCAACCTGTCTTGCTCGCTTGATGGCTGTGGTAATGGCACGCTGATGTTTTGCACAAGCCCCGGTATTGCGGCGCGCTAAGATTTTTCCGTTTTCAGAAACAAACTTCTGCAAGGTCGCTACATCCTTATAGTCAACATGGTCTCTTTTTTCAGCACAGAAAAGACATACTTTTCTTCTTCCGCGGCGGGGGCGAAAGGACCTGCCGCCACCTCTGCCGCCTCTTTGTTTATTGGCCATGAAGGCCTCCTTTCAATAAATAAAAAATCAATCAAAGATCAAAAGGAAGGAAGGCATCATCGTCATCATCTACGGGTAAGAAACCATCTCCTTCAGGAATGCTGTCTGCCCGCATAGTGGCGGGAGAACTATACTCGGACGAGTAATTTTGTCTGTAGTTCTGGGAATCTCCGCTACTCTTTGAGTCGGCAAAATATACCTCATCGGCGATTACTTCCGTCATATAGTTTCGCTTGCCGGATTCATCATCCCAGTGACGAACCTGGATACTTCCTACTAGGGCAATTCTTTGGCCTTTCGTAAAATAACGAGCAACAAACTCGGCCGTTTGCCGCCAACAGACTACAGGAATGAAGTCCGTTTCTCTTTCTCCTTGGGCATTCTTAAATCTCCGATCCACGGCAACAGTAAAGGAGCATACCGAGATATTACTTGCTGTTGTACGTAAATCAGGGTCTTTGGTCAGTCTTCCCATTAATATAGCTTTATTCATTCTTCACCTTTCCTTCGCGCTAAATTCCTTTGATTGCGCTCCTAGGGTTTCTTCCCCGCTTAATGTTCTACACTTGTGACTAAATAGCGTAAGCAATTTTCGTTAATGTTTAGTTGACGTTCAAGTTCAACCGGGAAATCAGTATCAGAATTGAATTTCAGAACAACATAATAGCCTTCTTTAAAGTCTTGGATTTCGTAAGCTAAACGTCTGTTTCCCCAAACGTCAACTTCTAAAACTTCGCCGTTGGCTTCGATAATACCTTGGATTCTTTCATCCACGGCCTTTGTGCCTTCTTCACCTAGATTCGGCTTCAGCACATAAAGCAACTCATACTTTCTTCTATCCACGTTTTCACCTCCTTCTGGACTATTGGCCCTGCAGACATTTGCAGAGCAAGGGGATTGTATGTAATACAATGCGCAAAAATTCTACCATTAGTCAAATTATTTTGCAAATTACTCTTGCGATCCGGCAGCCGCTTTTTTTAGGCGATTCATATAGGCCAGGCCGACTTCGTCCACGCTTTCTTCCTCAGCAAAGATGGCATCTACAGCTAGGCGGTCAAAATAGCGGAAAGCGGCAAAAAGGGTGTTGGTCGCCTCGGTCAGACTAGCGTAAGCATAGATAAAATGTTTTCCTTCAGCAATATTCTCCGTATGCAGATTAGTCATGAGCCGGAGCCCGGGTATCCGCTTCAGCAGTTTATGGGCGGTAGGCTTACGAACAAAGAAGGCGGTCCGTTTTTCTTGCAGCAAGGCGGTCTTTTTTTCTTGCAGCAAGACAGACTCAATAAAGGTCTCACTCAGCAAGTCTTTTGAGGGGACAACAAAGACTTTTGCCCTGGGTGCATAGTGCCTATATTTTACGCCCGGGGATTTGGGAGGCGCTGACGCTGACGGCTGCAGACCGTCACTGTAACTGATTTTCACATGTAAAAAGTTTTCCAGGGCCTCCAGGCTGATACCGCCCGGACGCAGTAAGTCTATGCTTCCTTGACTGATATCCACTACTGTCGATTCGACACCGATGGGACAAGGGCCGCCGTCAATAATGTAGGGGATTTTCCCTTGCAAATCCTCGTAGACGTGAGCGGCTGTTGTGGGACTGGGTTTACCCGATAAATTAGCCGATGGCGCAACCAAGGGGGTTCTCGCTTGTTTAATGAAGGCTCTGGCCAGAGGATGGCTAGGAAACCTTACAGCCACCGTATCTAAACCGGCGCTGACTATTTCCGGCAAGTCAGGATGACGCTTAAGCACTAAAGTCAGGGGGCCGGGGGCAAATTTCTCAAATAAATCAAAGGCTAAACGGGGAATTTCACGCGCTACTTTTGGCAAATCAGCAAGATTTTCTAAATGAACAATTAAAGGATTGTCCTGTGGTCTCCCCTTTACCCTGTAAATTGTTTTGATGGCCTCGGGGTTAAAGGCATCCGCCCCCAAGCCGTATACCGTCTCCGTAGGAAAAGCTACCAATTCACCGGCTTGAATGGCCTTTACAGCAAGCTGAAAGGGCTTTGTTTCAACAAGTTCATCCGCAGCCTTTCCTTTTTTTGCCAGGCTTTTCTCTCGGTCCACCGCCTGTGACCTGATTATCTCGGTTATATATGCTTTTCCTGCCCGGCCTTCTTGCATTATGCCTCCTCTAAAGCCTTTTCCTGGGCATGGGCCTGCAAGGCGGTAATGAAAGGCTGAATACCGCCATTCATAACTTCCTCCATGTTATACAGACTCAGTCCGATACGATGGTCGGTCACCCGGCCTTGGGGGAAATTATAGGTCCGGATGCGCTCCGAACGGTCGCCGGAGCCGACTTGTGATTTTCGCTCTTCTGCAATAGCGGCATCTTGTGAACTTTGCCCCATTTCCATAAGCCGGGCCCGGAGAACCCGCATGGCTTTTTCCCGGTTTTTATGTTGAGACCGCTGGTCCTGGCAGGTAACAACGACCCCTGTCGGCAGGTGGGTAATGCGAATAGCCGAACTTGTTTTGTTGACATGCTGTCCGCCGGCACCGGAGGCCCGGTAGGTATCCACCTGTAAATCATTAGGGTTAATCTCAACATCCACCTCATCCGCTTCCGGCAATACGGCAACAGTAACAGCCGAGGTATGAATCCGCCCGCCGGATTCTGTTTCCGGCACGCGCTGGACCCGGTGGGTTCCGCTTTCAAACTTTAAGTGGCTGTAGGCCGCCTCTCCGTCAACGGAAAAAACAACGTCTTTAAAGCCACCCAGTTCCGTTTCATTAGCTTCAATAAGTTCTGTTTTCCAACCTTTTTGCTCGGCATAATACTGGTACAGCTGGTAAAGTTCTGCAGTAAAAAGAGCCGCCTCATCGCCACCTGTACCGGCCCGTATTTCCATAATGACGTTTTTCTCATCCAGGGGGTCTTTAGGAATCAGGGCTATCCGGATCTCTTCTTCGATTTCTTCTATTTCTTCTTCCAAACGGGTAATCTCTTCCCTGGCCAGCTCCCTAAAATCATGGTCGTCCGTTTCAGAAAAGAGTTCCTGATTGTCGGCAAGCTCTTGATGTAAAGTCCGTTCTTTCCGCAAGAGCAAAAGCATGGGCTCCACTTCATTAAACTCTTTGACCAGTTCAAGATAGCGCTTGTTGTCTGCAGCAATGGCCGGGTCGCTCATTTGTTCATTTAAGCTTTTATAACTCGCTTCTAAGCGTTCATATAAATCGTCTGTTCTTAATGTTGACATCTTTATTATCCTCACTTGTATTGAATCGCAAGCATACGGTCATGGCCTGCGTAGTCATTCTTTCTAATGATTTCTTGCACATTTTTTTCGGCAGAAAACAATTCTATTATTTCCTCGGCCTGTCCCTTTCCATGTTCCAAAAGGAGCCAAGCTTGTGCTTTCATAAAGCAAGACACCCCTTGGGCTAAGCGCCTATAGAAGTCCAGGCCGTCAGTGCCTCCGTCTAAAGCCAGATGCCTGTCATGCTCCCGCACTTCTGGCATTAAAAGAGGAATATCCTCACCTTTAATATAGGGCGGGTTGACCAGTATTATATCAAAAAGCAGTCCCTCCTCACGAGGGGGGAATAAATCTCTATGCCAAAACTGACAGTGGCTCAGCACCCGGTGTTTTTCCGCATTTTCTCTTGCCTTGGAAAGGGCCTCGGCTGAAATATCCAGAAGATCAAGCCTGGCTTGTTTCTTTTCTTTCAACAGTTCCAAGAGCAGGCTGAGTCCCGGGGCTCCCGACCCGCAACATAACTCGGCAAGCGCATAGGCTTCCCTAGAGCAATTTTTGCAAAGGTCCAGAGCAAAATCAACCAGCATTTCTGTTTCGGGCCGCGGAGCAAGACAAGCGTCATTCAAAGAGAATTCATAGCCGTAAAAATAGGCCTTGGAAAAAATGGACGTGATAGGCTCTCTGCCACAGCGCCTTGCCAGATTTTTATTCAAAAGGGCAAGTTCTTCCGTAGAAAGGCTTCGCTCAGGAGCCTTAAACTGCTCGTTTAAATCAAGGCCAATACTTTCTGCAAGGAGAAGTCGGGCTTCCCGCCTGGCCTCTTCAAGGCCGGCAAGGTCAAGTCTTGCAGCAGCTGCAATAACCCAGTCTTGCACACTCTTATCCTTCAAAATCACTCTTGTCCCCCGGAATTACAGCCGTCATAGCCTTGATGGCTACTTCTATCATGTCGGCATCAGGCTCTGCCGTAGTCAGATTTTGCAGCATTAGCCCCGGTTTTGATAAATAGGCCGCCAGTTTTGAATCAGACTTGCCGGCCCAGCGTATCAGTTCGTAGGAAATACCGGCAATTACAGGAAGGAGAAGGAGGCGCACCAGAAGATTAACCAGGGGGCTGCGCCAGCCGGTTAGGGAGAAGACCAAAACAGAAACCAGCATGACCAGGAATAAAAAGGAGGTACCACAACGGGGATGGAGGCGACTATATTTCTTAATATTATCAACCTCCAGCTCTTCTCCTGCTTCATAACAGGCTATGGTTTTATGCTCAGCCCCATGGTAGCACCAGACACGCTCGATATCCTTGTTTTTACGGGTAATCAGTAAGTAGATAAGGAAGATTAGGATTCGAATAAGTCCCTCTAGAAGACTCAGGCCTATTCGCCAAAAGCCTGATAGTTCGGCCCCTAAATTAAAGGCTCGACGTAAAAGTTCCGTGATTAGGTTGGGCAAGAAGGCAAACAGAGCCAGAGCCATTCCGATGGCCAGCACAACCGTCAAAGCCAAGAGGGCATCCGGATGCTTATCGAAAAAAGACTCCTTTTTCTCACCCTTGCCCGGCTCATCTTGAGGCGGGTTTCCCTCTTCTTCCTCATCTTCCATTAACTCGGAAATATCGGCCGAGCGGAAAAGGGCCTTCATGCCAACCGCCATCTGCCTAATGAGCTTAACAGAGCCACGAATAAAAGGGATTTTCTCTAGAAAATGAGCTTTCGGATTGTCCTCTACTTCTAAAACAATCTCACCCTGAGGATTGCGAACCGCTATGGCCCTCTGCTTAGGGCCTATCATCATCAAGCCCTCAATAAGAGCCTGGCCGCCTATACTGGTCTTTTTACACTGTCTTTCTCCCATGGGTCATCTATCTCCTTGGCATTTTACTCTTTGAACTAAGTCAAATCAGCTATCTCCTTCCGGCATAAGTCGCCCGGATTTTCACCTACAAGCATAGACAGGCTACTTTAAAAAGATTCAAGCCTTGAACTTAATTTCATAAATTTTAATGTTATCCTGCCGGTTCATAATACAAAAAGAGGAACAGAGATTAAAACCCCCTCTGCCCCTCTTCTTAGCATTCATTATAGAAAGTTATGCCTCGCCGGCTTTACTTTCTTCCTTTTTAGCAAAGCGCTCTTGTCTCCGTCTAAATTTGTCAACACGGCCACCGGTATCAACAAGTTTTTGTCTGCCTGTGTAGAAGGGATGGCATTTTGAACAAATATCTACTGTCATGCTTTCTAATGTGGAACCGGTTTCAAAAACTTCACCACAAGCACAACGCACTTCACATTTTCCGTATTTAGGATGGATTCCGTCTTTCATTTCTTCACCTCATTAATCCCACTACCGTATCGGGCTGCGACACGTGTCAGCAGGAGGAGTTTTACGCTTAGGCGCAAACTATAAGATACAAGGGAATTCCCTCTTTGTCAACAGGCTCTCTTTAACCTAAACTAAAAACTACTAATTTAGTTTAGGACTAATCACCATGCTCTGATAGCTCGCCAGTCCAGGTAGAAAACTTGAATCTTTTCTACCTGAAAAAGCAAGAGTAAAGCTCACTTAGCTTGCGACAGCTATTGCACTAAGAAAAAGCATTTATAGTTTTCAAAAAACTCACAGACTAGTACAGTCAATCCCCTTGCATCAAATGCTGATACTTGAGGCACAAAACAAGTGATTCCTCTAATGCAATCATGACTTCTTTCCGGAGCCCGGTAAGCTGTTGCTGTTTTAGGAAGAGCACGGGCTGGCTTAGCAGCAATCTTCGGATCATCAACAGGTTCCGGATCCGTTACAGAAGGCGGCGGATTTGAAACAATTATTGTAGAACTATGCTTCGGGACTTCTACCTCATCTTCAACAGGATTGGTCGGGTCTAAGGGATCCGTCACCGTCACTTTGTTCAGCACCTTTCCGGCAGCGACATCCTCTGCGGTTACCGTATAGCTGTAGGTCAAGGTCCAGGTCTCACCTACATCAAGATGACCGTTGGATTGAAAGCAACTAAAGTATCGGTTACCGCAAGATTCTCGATCATAACGTTGCCCGTGTTTGTCACCGTTACCGTGTAGGTGATTACATCATCAAGCTTGTAGAATTTGCTTTCACCGGCTTCCTTCACAACAGTATAGGAGGATTTCGGGACTTCTACCTCATCTTCAACAGGATTGGTCGGGTCTGAGGGATCCGTCACCGTCACTTTGTTCAGCACCTTTCCGGCAGCGACATCCTCTGCGGTTACCGTATAGCTGTAGGTCAAGGTCCAGGTCTCACCTACATCAAGATGACCGTTGG
>JAMNZB010000004.1 GCA_023622515.1 Bacillota bacterium
ATTTCCGGTACTGCCGATATGATCAGCAAGGGTGCCGGTCACCTTATACTTAGCAAACTTAATGTCAGCGAAAGCGGAGATGTGGATATCAAGAGCAATGGCGATGGCAGCATCAGCCTTACGGATTCTACACTGAATGGTAATTCCGTCTTTATTACTACGAATGGTGAAGGGGCCCTCACCCTGCAGGACCTCAGCATTGGCGGCAAGGCCGTCATCTCCAACGACCGTGAGCTTAACGGTAATGTTTCCCACAAGGGCCGCGGTGATGTAGATATGGATAGGATTAATATTTCCGGCGACGCCACCGTATCCACCGGTGAAGGTCATGTCGATATGGATGTCATCGAGATTAGGCAGGCAGCGAAGCTGGATCTGGATACCGGGGCAGGCAATGTAAGCATGGGGCAGAATGAGGGTTCGCCCGAGGAACATGCCATCATTGTTGACGGAACTGCCGAAATCACGAGCGGTGCCGGCACTATAGCTCTTAATAAGATTAGCATCGGTGAAGCCGGCTGGTTGAATGTGGATACCGGGAGTAAGACAGAGACAGATGATAGTGTTGTAGACAACATCAACGATGTTATCGCAGACAATGCCCATGTCAAAGGACGGTTGAATGTCAAGACGACCAAGGGTGATCTGCTGATGAAAGATGATAAATCCATTGTAGTCCTATATAGAGACTATAACGAAGATAACAGTGCCTATGACATCGGCGGCGACATCGGTGAGCCGAAGCTCTACTATAAGACAGGCTATGCGGCCGGAGAGTTCGACATTGAAGAAAAACTATCCCTGACCTTGAATATTGTTCATGCTCAAAATATGTTCTTGACTCAGCTTACGGACATTGCGACTGTTATACCCGGCCTGAATACTGAGGGCAGACTGGAAGGTGCTGAAGAGAAGACCGTCCACGATGAAGCCATCAACGAATTGGAAGATGAAAAAAGAGATATCCGTATCCTAATTGATGAACAAACGCCAGAGGATATGGCGGCACATCTGGTTGATCGGCTGAGCGAGGATGAAGTTTTCGAACTAATCGATGGTAAATTGACCGGCGTGGCCCTCCAGGAAATCCTGCTATTGACCGAAGAGACTGTCTCTGAGGCTTTGGCTGTAAAGTCCGAAGAAGAGCTTGCTGCCCTGGTAAATGCCATTGCCCCCGATGCCGGACCGGTATTGGAGGCGGAGGAAACTGAAATTGAAGCCATGACAACAAAACTACAGGAAGCAGATATCGATACTAGCGGTTTTGACGAGGCACAGATTCAGGAAGCATACAAAAACTATTACGAACAAAAACTGGCCGATTACCTCAACGAAGTGGCTGAAGCCATCGCGGACAAACTGGAGGCCGATGAGCTGCTCACCGGTGCAGCGGTCGATGTTCTGATGAGCCTGACCGAAGAAGATAGGATGGTGGAAGTACTAACCGGGGCTATCAAGGCGCAGCAAATTAAGCTTGATGACGAGGGCGAACCTATTCAGGTCACAGACGAGGATGGAAAACCTCTGTATCTGGATGCTGAAGGCAATCTGACTACCGAGGATAAGAACGAGGCCGGCGAGGACAATAAGCCTGTCCACGAGTGGGAAACCATCATGGATGATGAGAGTGAGCTGTTCCTGGCCTACTGGAAGACACTGAAGGATGATGAGAAACTCGCGTTATTAGAGCGTGCTTGGGCTGCAACGATTGGAGAATATCCATCCAGAGAAGCTCTCGATGATACCGAAGAGCCGAGAGCATTGGTATTGAAGATCGGCAGATCTACCGGCGAAAGCTATATCCTTAATGTCGGTGATATTACCATTATTCAAACGAACGATACCTTTACAGCAGCCGAAGTGGTCAGTAGCCATGGCGATGTAAGTATCACCTCTTGCGCCATTGAAGGCTTGGCGCCTGCTGATAAAGAAACGATTACGGATGAATATATTCTTGATACCTACGAGAAAAAATTCGTCGGCGAGAAGACAAATGAAAACAATACTATCTATGGAACCGAAGCCAACGTTTATGCAGGCGAACATAGCTATAAGGCGACTTCCGGAGGAATCGGAGCAAGTGCAGAGCTCCTTACTGAGCAACGCAGCTGGGTTGAAGATATTATTGCGGACATCCAGGGTGAAAGTCCGCTACCCACAGAGTACAACAACCGTAACGAAGGCAGCTGGGATATCCTCCGCAACGAAGCCGGCGAGATTGAAATGAACTTTACAGTGGAATTCACCGGCATTCGCGACATCAATCTTGTGAACGGAACCAAGTTGAATGCGGAAGCCGAAGGCGATATTAAAATTAGCGAACTCACCGGTGACCAAATGGTTAATAGTGTGAAGTCTAGATCCGGCAGTGTCAGTCTGAATGCACCTGATGGTGACCAGACGGTTGAGAGTGTCAGCGCAGGACAAGATGCCAATCTGACGGCAACCGGCGACCAGCAAGTCGATACCGTCATCGCCGGCCAAGATGCCAACCTTACAGCAACTGGTGACCAGACCGTATCCGGCGACCAGCTAGTCGAAAAAGTCAGCGCCGGCCGAGACGCTAACCTGACGGCAACCGGCAATCAGACGATAGATTCCGTTACCGCTTTAGCTGGAGATGCTAATCTTACAGCAACCGGTGACCAAACCGTTGATAAAGTCACTGCAGGTAAGGATGCCAATCTGACGACAGCCGGCGACCAGCTAGTCGATGCCGTCACCGCAGGCCAAGATGCCAAGCTTACGGCAGCCGGCAATCAGACGGTAGATACCGTCACTGCAGAAGGAAATGCCAGCCTTACTAGCGGCGGCGAGATGAAACTGCAGCATGTCATTGCCGGTGCTAGTGCCAATCTCAAAGCCGCAGGCAATATTCTTGACGACCGTGAGGAAGGCGATACAGTTCCTAACCTCAAGGCAGAAAATGGCTCCATGACCTCTGAGAGCGGTACCATCGGACAGGATGCAGAACATCGAATGGATGTCTCTATCAACGAAGCTCTTGTTGTCGACAGCTATGGTGATATTAACCTTAAGGCAATTGGCAAGCTGACTTTAACCGCAGATAGCGAGACGGGCATTCTCCATGTAGACGGCACAGACAATCTGACTATCGACAATACGGATACGTATAATGAAGGTAATATGAATCTTGGTGCCATTGAGGCCCAGGGTGATGTTTCCCTTACGGCCACAGGCGGACTCATTTTACAGGATAAGTTAGGACGTGATGCGCAGGTAAAAGGCAAGAACATTGACCTGACAGCCAAGAACGGCAATCTGGGAACGGCTGATGAGCCTCTATTGGTGGATACTGCAAACGGTAGAGTGCTCAGTGCAAACGCTAACAACGGTAAGGTCGTCATCACAGAGATTAGCGGCGACATGACTGTTGGAACTGTTTCTTCGACCGGTACGGATAGCGATGTCAGCTTAACAACGCTTGATGGTTCTATCCTTGAAAGTGACAAAGAGGACAATGATTCCATACAAGAGGCTATCGATGCAGCTGTTACGGCAGAAGAGGCCCAAGCCAAAGTAGACGCTCTTACCGACCAGCATGAGATTCTGAATAACTATGTAAATACACTGACCGATGTCTCGAATTCCATCCAGGATGCCCTTACTTCTGTGAACACAGCTCAGGATGAACTAACTCAGGCCGAGACCGCTGAAGATCTGGCTAAAGATGCATTGGAGCAGGCAGAGAAACTTCTCGAAGAGCTGAAGGAGGCCGGTGCTTCCGAAGAGGAAATTGAGATTCAAGAGGCAGCAGTAGAGCAAGCTCAAGCTGATTATGATGCGGCTATCAACGAGAGAAAAGACAAGCGTACTGCCTTGAAGAAGGCAGAAAAGCAGTTGCAGTCTATCTTAGATTCCGCTGATTACGACACTTTTAACGAAGTAGAAGGTCTGGATGAAGCCGAGTCTGCCCAGGATGCCCTTGATGCTATAGGCAATGAACTGACAAGCAAGATTCAGGAACTGGCAAGCAAAACTCAGGAGCTTAGTGATGCCCGGGCTGCTTTGGCTCAAGCAGAGGCTGAAGCAGAAAATCTGGCCGATAAAGCGGCGGCCTCCGGTATCCGTTCTGAAGGAAATATTAACCTTTGTGTCAACAGCAGTTCCGGTTCGGCATCAATCGGTACATCGGACAATGCCTTAGGGGTCAATGCTGAGGGCAATGTACATATCACCACCGGAGAAGAGACCACGCTTAAGAATGTGAATCTGGAAAGTGGAGGCGATGTATCCTTGTCGCCAATCAAGGCTACCGAGGAGGTCACGATTGATGCTATGGGCAGTATTATTGCAGCAGAAGGCAGCGTGGGGCCGTCTATTACAGCACCCTCTGCCGAACTGAACAGCCTTGCGGGTAACCTTGGTTCCTCTAAAAACAAACCTCTGAGATTAGCTGTGAATACGCTCAGGGCATCCGGTGTCAATGTCTGGGTATACAACAATAAAAATATGATTGTCGATATCACGGCAACTGATGAAATAGGTCTTACTGTTGGCGGAAATGTCAGTGGTGATGGTGATCCGAATACCTATGACATAGTCGGTGGCGATGTTACCATCAATGCCGGCGGCAATATCGGCTCGACGGAGGCACCGCTTGCTGTTGAATCAGACACCATCAGTGCCGCTGGCAATAATATCTATTTGGAAAGCGACAGTAATGTCACGGTTGATAAGATTAATGCATCAGGCAATGTAGAAATCAGCACAGAAGGTTCTGTTAACGACCAGGGTGAGACTATTGCCATAACAGCGAATAATCTCACCATTCTTGCCGGTGGCGGTATCGGTACACAGGCCAATCCTCTGGATGTTTATATTTACAATACCATGAATCTCAATGGACGCTATGGTCACATTTTTGTGAAGAACTACAGGGATATGTATTGGGGTAGCGATCCGGGTGGTACAGGTTCCGGCACCGAGTCCGGTGAAACAATGGAAATGAGAGAGCACTTCAAGATTCAGAGTTCAAGCAAAGTTCTGGCAGCATCCCCCGCTCAAGCCTCTTCTGCGGGTACAGCAAAAACAGTAGAACTTCTGCCCAGGACAGGTGTAGACCGTAGCCCTTATTACTACGTAGCCCTGATGCTCTTAGGGCTTGCCGTCACCTTAATATTACTGAAAAAGAGAATAAAGCATCCTGCTTGCAAACGATAAGAGGAGCGAAAGCAGGAAAGACAGAAAATTGATTAAAATGTTGTAAAAAGACGGCGAAGGGCAAGCTGGCTTGAGTCGTCTTTTTATAGTTCACAAGCTTGCGCTTTCAAGATTACCCGGTAAGCAGAGAGTAGCAGTGAGGCCTTATTGCCTAACCATAAAGGCAATTGACCATTGAAAAAGCGATAAAGGATTTGTTACAATCTGGCTGTATAAATTTTGATTAATTCGCATTTTTATTTACTTACGAATTCAAGGAGGTATTCTATGATTATTTATTTAACGAGCAACATTTTCACTCCGGATTTAACAGGTCTCAATCCTGAAAACGGACTTTTAGATTCACTGCGTCAGGACACGAAGAATGAAGCAAGCCATTACCTGATTATTGCTTCAGATCCGGATAAGAGCGAAGAAAATGACCAAATGCTGGAATTAACCAGAAAGGCTTTTCTGGAAAAAGATTTTGCCATCAAGGAGATGGTGTTTTTGGACAGAAGGAATTGCCAAGAGGCCGAGAGTCTTGTAGATTGGGCGGACGTAATTATCCTCTTTGGTGGTCATGTTCCCACCCAAAATAAATTTTTTCAAGAAATTAAATTAAAGGAATTGTTAAAAAACACCAACAAAATCATTATGGGGATTAGTGCCGGTTCCATGAATATGGCCGAGGAAGTGTATGCCTTACCGGAAGAAGAAGGGGAGGCGGTTGACCCCAATTATAAGCGTTTCCTCCAGGGTCTGGGTCTAGTTGAAGAAAGGGTGATTCCCCACTCACAGATTCTAAAGGATGTCGAGGTAGACGGGATGAAAATGATTGATGAAATTGCTAAAGGAGACAGTTATGGCAATGAATTTTATGTTATTCCCGACGGCACCTATCTCTACGTCAAACAGGGCAAAAAAGAATGGCGAGGCAAGGTGGAACTTTTGACAGACGGAAACTTTAGTGACTTTAACTGATACACTTTCAAAATTTTTTTAAAAGTAAATGGGCTATAAAATTATTTTTTGTAGCTAATGACCATTCTTTTGGCCAAATGCTTTCCGATGAAGTAAATCAGTTTTCCCAGAAGACGTTTGTGAACGGGTAAAGGAATGCCCGGTGCGTACTGCATTCCGGAATATTTTGGCCAAAAATTATGGTCCTCTGTAGGAAATTCATTTTCCTGCTTACCCGGTTCGCACATTGCCTGAAATAGGTTGAAAGGGATTAAGACCCCTATTGATGGTGGGTACACTTTTTTCAGCTTAAGATCCTGATAAAAGTTACCGGCTATTTTCTCGGCTTTTTGCAGGTCTCTTTGTTTAGGTTCATAGGCATTCCAACTCAGGGCTACAATCGGCAACTGGTAGCTCTTGTTAAATCCCCATCCGGCAATCGTTGCGGCCAAGGCCTTCGTTGTGCTTTTGGCGGATACGCCTCCTGTGGTACTTATAATCATTGCCTTCTTGTGAAAATATCTGGGGCGGTGGATTAAAAAGGCCAAGTGGTCTGTAAAATTTTTCATAAGGCCGGTTAAGTGGCCCTGAAAACATGAGACGGAAAAAATCACAGCATCATTTTCTTCGATTAAATCCAATATGGGTTGGATTTTCTCCTTATGTGGGCAATACTGATGCCCCTTCCTGAAACAGGCACTACATCCTGTACAAAAGGGAAGATGAACATCCATCAGATGAACTTCGGTAAACTTGATGCTTTTGTCCCGCTGATGAATCATCTCTCTTACACTTTCTGTCAACCGCCATGTATTTCCTTTGTGCGGACTTCCGTTCATGATTAGTATTTTCACTTTAGCCTCCTAGCCATGGACTAATATTTTCTAATATTAGTTAGGTCCAAAAAATATTGAATAGCTTAAGACTGACCTTGCTGTTCATACTGCTAGTTATAGCTTCACTTGCCAGGAATCACCAATAAGTAATGAAGTGGGCAAATTTTCAATCTTTAACATCACTATAATTGTAGCTTTACGAGCCTGTTTAAAGGTTATTAAAACGTTAAATAAAAACAGCCTGTGGTTTGCAAATTACAAACTTTTCAATAGGCTAACGAAAAATTAACAGCTGTGTCTTACACTATCTCGGAGTCGAACCTTCAAACGATTTCTTACTCTCTATACTGTCTTTGCCGGTTAGAAAGAAGATCTTGTATAAACATAATCCGATTCTATTACTAAAATATGTATTGGCTGAGAGGTGAAATGATGCATAAACTGATAAACAATCCGGCGGTGCTAGCCCCACCGGCAATTATTCTATTAGGTTTTCTGGTGGCGCAGACAGCAAACGCCCTAATTGGTGCTTGGGCCTTTATTCCGCTTGCCCTGGTCTATTGGCTGTCCATTATTTGCGTGGTCAAGCCGGACAGGGAGGGCTTTTCCGAATTGGTAAAAAAATCTCAGAGCAGCTCAGTATGGCACTTTCTGCCTTACTTTCCGGCACTCTTTACCCTAGTAGCCTTTATCTGGGGCCTGCGAGTAATCACGATAACACCACTGCTCACAGCCTTGTCTGTGGTTTTTATACTTATTAACCCTGTACTTGAGGAATTGTTTTGGCGGGCCTGGCTTCTTCCTCAACTGCCTTGGGGGGAAGCGGTCAACGTTGCTTATTCCAGCTTGATGTTCACACTAAGTCACTATTTGATGTGGGGTGTTTTTTCTATCACTATCAGGAGCAGCATGATGTTTATGCCACTTGTCATAATGGGGACTCTCTGGTCGATAGCCTTCCTTAAAACGGGCAGCCTGCGCCACTGTATTATGGCCCATGCCTTGGTTGATACTTTTAACCTATCGGTTTGGGTATTTCTGAATTTATATATTCCCCCGGTGGTCTAAGGCGACAATAGCCCTGTTATTGGAAAGTGATACAAGAAAAAACGGGGAAGTTAAAGAAATATTTTATACGATTAGTTTGAATTATCTGAATAAGGCAAATATTACTTCGGAAAAGGAGATAATAGAGCTAGTAGAAAAAATAAGAAGAAATTAGGAAATAGAGCTGTGAGTTGATGGCGAAAAGGGTAGTGTGAAAGAGCTTTAGATTATGCAGTGGAATATTTGTTCAATATTGTCTATAATTACGCTGCTAATATAATATGTAAAGGGTGTGATTTAAAATTGGATTTGCTTTTTAAACTGGGCATTGCGATTTTCGTCGGTCTTGTCGGTGGCAAGCTGGCGAATTTCTTTAAGTTGCCAAATGTGTCGGGCTACATTGTAGCAGGCCTCTTGCTAGGTCCTTCTTTTATCAACTTCTTCACTTCGGGTGAAGCGGCCGGTCTGGGAATTATCAGTGAAATTGCTCTTGCTGCTATTGCCTTCGGCATCGGAAGTGAATTTCGCCTTGCGGATATTAAGAAAACCGGGAAAGGTATTCTTGTCATCACCGTTGCAGAAGTTATCGGGGCTGTTGCCGTGGTCTTCTTTGTCATGTTTGTCCTTTTGAGACAACCTTTCGAATTCAGCCTTGTTATTGCCAGCATGTCAGCCGCTACGGCGCCGGCAGGTATTATTATGGTCATCAGGGAGCTTAAGGCTCAGGGCCCGCTTGTACGGACAATTCTACCTGTAGTTGCCATTGACGATGCCTTGGGAATCATAGTTTTCAGCATTTCCTTATCTATTGCCAAACTAACAAGCGGTACGGCAAGCTTCTCTCTTTTTCAGATTATCTGGGCACCGCTCTATGAAATTCTTGGCTCAGTAGTGCTCGGAGCCGTACTTGGAGCAGCTTTAAGTTTTCTTTCTCATAAGATGAAAAGCAGAGATGAAATGCTTTCCCTGGTTCTGGGCTTTATTTTGCTGGCAACAGGTGCAGCAAATTATTTTAAGTTTTCGGCCTTGCTTACTTGCATGATGATGGGCTCAGTGGTAGTAAATGTGCTGCAAAACGCTAATCGTATATTCACCCTTGTAAGTGACTTTACGCCAACAATCAACTTGCTCTTTTTCACATTAGCCGGGGCGGGCTTGGATTTGAGTGTCTTGTCCAAGGTCGGAATCCTTGGAATTAGCTATATTTTTGCCAGGGCAGCCGGTAAGATTTTAGGAGCAACCGCCGGTGCAAAACAAGTAAAAGCAGAAAAGAAGGTTGTCCGCTATCTGGGCATGAGCTTGCTGACCCAAGGCGGTATTTCTATCGGTCTATCTATCATTGTAGCGAGGGAATTGCCGGCTTTCAGTGAAGCGATTATTACTGTAATCCTGTTTAGTGTCCTGGTTTATGAAATTGTCGGACCTATCTTGGCTAAGATTGCCATTCAGAAAGCGGGCGAAGAGAATGGGGCCTTGGAAAAGCATAAAGAAAAAGAAGTGGAAATTGTCGCTTGAGGCTTGGAGGTAGAAAATGAATGTACTAATTTTAGTTTTAAATAAAATGGAGTATCTTGACGATATCTTGGATGGTTTTGTTAAAGTCGGTGTAAAGGGAGCAACTATATTGGACAGCCAAGGAATGGGGTCTGCCATTGCCGGTAGCGGTCAGGGCAATCAGCCTCTATTTGGTGCGATTCGCTTGTTCCTTGATAATGCAAAACCCTACAACAAGACAATCTTCACTGTCATCGATGATGAGGAAGTACTGGCTAAGGCCATAGAAACGGTTAAGAATATTCTGGGAGACATTAATGCACGGGGTGTAGGCCTGATGTTTACTCTTCCTGTTAATGATGTTTACGGTATGTAGCCTGTGTTTTTAGCGAAACAACTTTAGTTGGAACGAAAGTTGCCTGATTGATTAGCTATACAATAAACATAAGGGGAACTTAATATTTCTTACATGAAAGAACACCAAAGGGATGTAGCCTGCGGTGTTCTTTTTTGTATCTTGTATCTCCCTTCAATTTCCCCATTATGTTTGAGATGCACTTTGGAGTGGGGTATAATCGTGCAAAATAATTTGCTGATTGCTGTTTCTGATGACCTTGGATTGTTACAAGGGAAGAGCACTGTTTTTCGAGAGAAAATCCGCTGGGCGGAGGAGATTTTTATGAAAAAGTTGACTATTTTACATTCCAATGATATGCATGGTGACTTTCTAGCTGAGCAGATAGACGAAAATTTAGTGGGTGGCGTCTCGATGCTTTCCGGCTATATAAGTAAGGTGCGCGCGGAAGAAAAGAACGTAATTTATGCGATTGCGGGGGATATGTTTCGCGGGTCGATAATAGATGCAGAGTATAAGGGGATATCTACCATAGAAATAATGAATGCCCTTTCCCCGGACATCGTCACACTAGGTAACCATGAAATTGACTATGGTATAGCCCATCTCCTCTTTATCGAGAAATGCGCCCAGTTCCCGATAATAAATGCTAATCTGTATATCAAAACGAATGGTTCTCGGCTGTTTTCCCCCTATAAAATAATGGAAATAGATGGCATGAAGATCCTGTTTATAGGAATAATAACTGAGTTAGTGCTTGCCCAAGCCAAACAAGATCCCCTGATCGGCTCTCTTATTGATACTTGGGATGCGGCAAAGGAAGTTGGGCGTATATGTAATGCATACAGGGCCGTTGACATCGACTTTACTGTCCTTTTAACCCATATTGGTTATGAGCAGGATATTGAGTTGGCCAAGCTTCTCAAACCGGAGTGGGGGGTAGACCTTATAATTGGCGGTCATTCCCATACCTTTATGGATCAGCCGGTCTGCGTGAATAATATACTGATAGCTCATGCCGGGACGGGAACAGATGTCATCGGCCATTTTGATATTATTGTCGATACGGATAAGAACAGCGTTGCCTCCTACGAGTGGAGGCTGGTACCGATAAATGATAGTCACTGTCCGAGAGACCTGCAGCTGGAGGCTCTAATCGAAAAATACAAAGAGGCAACAGACAAAAAATATGCCCATATTGTTACTCGTTTCAGCCGGGTTCTAACTCATCCGCAGCGAAATACGGAAACAGCACTTGGTAATCTCTTTGCTGATATATTCCGCGAGAGCCTGGGGCTAGATATCATGTTAATGGCTTCCGGAAGCATCCGGAATGAAAAGCTTGGTGTTCTGGTTAGCTACAGGGATTTGGTAGAATGCTTCCCCTATGATGACGAGGTCTACATGATAAAGATTGATGGCGCCAAGTTTAAAAGAATGATGACATATATGCTGAGAGATGAGGCCTTCTTAGGCGAGACCGAATTTTATCAACTTTCAGAAGGTCTTAAACTAGTCTATTCAAAGGCTGACAAATGTTTAGAGAGTATAAGCTACATGGGTAAAGACATGAAAGATAAGGATACATTTACTGTTGGATTACAAAGTTTCCACTTCAGTAATTTAGAAAGTTTTTTTGGGATAAGCCTTGCCGAGGCCGAAGAGCTGCAAAAAGCGAAAATAATATCCACATCAAGTCTGGATGTAGTCGAAGAATATCTGAACAAGCATCATCTTCTGGACAGGACTGTTGAAGGCAGGATAACAATTAAAGATTAGCTAAAGGCAACTTGCATATTCTCTCAAGTTCAGCCATCATACCTGACTTTAGGAATAAAAATGAAAACATAGTGCTAAAATTACTCGAGCTTGTAGTTTAGCACTTTTTTAATGTCTTTATCATTCAAATAGAAGTTGGTAAAAGGCAGGTC
>JAMNZB010000019.1 GCA_023622515.1 Bacillota bacterium
AGAAGTTTTGTCAAGCATAGAAAATTAAAAAAAACGCCTTCACTTGGCGCTTTTTCAGAAAATTTCGATTTCATTCTTCCTAAAGATTTCTAGTGTTATTTCCTAAAGACGGGAAGGCAGGATAACAATTAAAGATTAGCTAAAGGCAACTTGCATATTCTCTCAAGTTCAGCCATCATAGCAATGCTAGATTTAGATTTATATGATTTTTGGAGGTGCTTTCTATATGAGTAATGAAAAACGTCTTATTACGGTTGCTAATCCTAGTCCCCTGGGACTTCTCGGTTTTGGCATGACGACTTTTCTGCTTAATCTGCATAATGCCGGATTCATAAAATTATCCATCGTCATTGTTGCCATGGGATTTGCTCTCGGGGGGTTAGCCCAAATTGTTGCCGGAATTATGGAATTTTTCAAAAACAACACCTTTGGGGCGACAGCCTTTACAGCTTATGGCCTCTTTTGGTGGTCTCTGATTCTCATTTGGATGAATCCCTTTGCCAATATTCAAGCGGCTGACCTGACAAGCATGGGCTGGTATCTCTTGCTCTGGGGCATTTTTACCCTTCTCATGTTTATCGGTACTCTGCGCCTCAACAGAGGTTTGCAGGTGGTGTTCCTGTCGCTGGCTACCCTTTTCTTTTTCTTGGCCGCCGGCGATTTCACAGGTAACATCACTATTACAAGAATTGGTGGTTATGTTGGGCTTTTCTGTGGTTCTTCTGCAATCTATTGCAGCCTGGCTCAGGTGATTAATGAACTGTACGAAAAGACGGTTATGCCGGTTTAATTGCTTTTAAAGCTTGCAAGGGAAAGAACTTGGATTTTACAACCGCCTATTCAATACTTGTAGGCGGTTGTTGTGTTATTAACAGAGGTATGGGAGGAGCTGCCTATGCTAATACTGGAAGGTAAATATAATATTGCGAAAGTGTTTGTTGAAGAAATAGAGGGAGGGGCAAAGGCGCAAATTGAGACAATGCTTGACCAGCCCTTTGTCGAGAATAGTAAAATCAGAGTTATGCCGGATGTCCATGCGGGGGCAGGGTCAACAATTGGTACGACTATGACCATTACCGATAAAGTAGTACCGAATCTGGTTGGTGTTGACATCGGATGTGGTGTGCTAACCAGCAAAATTAAAGTCAAAAGCAAAGGCCGGGCTATGGATTTTGCTCTTCTGGATAACTTGATAAATAGACAAATACCTGCCGGATTCTCTATCAGAAATAGGCCGCATGACTATATCCGCTATATTGATTTGGAGCAGTTAAGGATAAGAAGAGGCGGAAAAAATGATAAGAAACTCAATCTTGACCGGGCAAAAAAATCGATTGGTACACTTGGGGGAGGTAATCATTTCATAGAAATAAACCAGGACGAAGATTACCCTGATGATATCTATTTAGTTATCCACACCGGCTCCAGAAATATCGGCAATCAAGTGGCTGATTTGTATCAAAAAGAAGCTATGAAGATGTCTCCGCAGCAGCCTAGGAGCCTGGCCTATTTAGAGGGCGATAAATTAAAAGACTACCTGCATGACATGAGGATTATGCAGGAGTACGCTGTCTATAACCGATTAGCCATTCGAGATATCATTGTTGAGAATATGGGCTGGGAAGTTATCGATGAGTTTACGACCATTCACAACTATATTGATTTGGAAAATATGATTCTGCGGAAGGGAGCGGTTTCAGCACAAAAGGGAGAGAGAATATTGATTCCCCTGAATATGAGAGACGGTTCTTTAATTGCTGTTGGCAAAGGAAATAAAGATTGGAACTGCTCAGCTCCCCATGGAGCCGGGCGGATCTTGTCACGGACAGAGGCAAAAAAGACCTTATCTTTAAAAGATTTCAAAGAAACGATGAAGGGTGTTTATTCAACCTCAATCCATCCCCGAACGCTTGATGAATCTCCCGAGGCATATAAAGATAAAGATGTGCTCATAAAGCATATCAGGGATACTGCCGAGATTACAAACCATATTAGACCTCTATACAACTTTAAGGGATAGGGCATGGTCTTATCACGTTATTGCTTGATAAGAAAATTGACTTGCAGATGAGCACCCTGTTTATTTTGTCAATGACAAAATAGGCAGGGTGCTTTATCTTTATCGGGCTCGGGGTAAACTGGTAGTGGGTAGAGGTGTTTTTACATAGCCTTGCCCAGCTCAGATGTTTGCTGATAAGCTTTAAGGCAAATAGCATGAGATTTCCCTTTCAATAGGAAGTGAGGTGAAAAAGTATGATGGGATTATTGGCGATAACCGGTAAGCAGCTTACCATTGGATTACTCGTTGTTTTGCTCGTGCCTTTCTTTATCTTTTTAATTCTTACCTATAACAAGCTTGTTCGCCAGCGGGAACTTATCCGGAATGCCATGGGCCAGATTGCTGCCCAAATTGAATCGCGTTGGGATCTTGTTAGCAACTTGATTCAGACAGCTAAGCAGTATTCCGAGCATGAAGCAAACCTCCTTCGTGATATTGCGGTAAGTCGGTCGACAATTGGTAAAGAGGCTGATGTCGCCGAAGTGAATCAGGATGATCATTCATTTCACCGTGCCTTAGGGCATATTATGGCTGTGGCTGAGCAGTATCCGGAGCTGAAAGCAGACGGTGTCTATAAACATGCCATGACAGAAATTAAAAATACTGAAGAACATGTCCGTTATGCCCGTATGGCCTATAATGATTGCGTTACGAAGTACAATCGGATTTGCCTGACCTTTCCTTCATCTATTGCCGCCTTCCTTCTCCGTTTTAAGGAGGGGGAATACTTCCAACATCAAGAAACAAAAACCGGCATGCCTCAGTGGTAGTCCGGGCAGGATACTCTTTGATGTGTAAACAGCATGCATGACACTCGCTCTTTGAATTGTTATCCTATATTTGAATCGATATCCTATAAAGTTTTAATAGTATTTCGCCCGATAGCAGAAAGGATAATATTTTATGAAAGGACTTAAAAAACATAAAATCCTCTCAAGCCTACTCCTTTTTCTCTTGCTTTTCTTTGGCTTCCCCTTTCTGAAAACGGATGTTTCTGCCAATGTAATCAAGCAAATTGAGATTGAAGCAACAATTCAAGAGGACGGCTCCATAATCATTAAAGATAGGCGAGTGCTTGAGGCAAGCAGGGGGACGGAACACTATATCAGCTTGGGCAATCTGGGTTCTTCAGAGCTCTTAAGTTTTTCCGTATATGAGGACGATATAGCCTTTGAAAATATTGGGGAATGGGATAGCAGCAAGAGCATTGAAGAGAAAAAAGCCAAGTGTGGTGTTATCCGGAAAAAAGATAGCCTTGAGCTTTGCTTTGGTATTGGTAGTCTGGGCAGTCACGACTTTACCATGGTCTATCATTTCTCCAATGCCGTTCGCAATTTGAAGGATGGCAAACAGGCCCTTTATTGGGAGTTTGTCCAGCCGAACAATCTAAGTGAAATTCAATCCATACGAGTTGCGGTAAAAAACACAGAGGGTTTCTCCTATACGGAGGATAACACCCGAATATGGGGTTTTGGATACCCGGGCGGTACAAAAATTACAGAAAAAGCTTTGGAAATGTGGACCGAGGGAAATATAAAGAAAGAACACTATGTAGTCCTGCTTGCTATCTTTCCGGAGAACAGCTTTGCTGTCACGGCTAACTCAAATTACTCCTCCGACGGCCTCATTAAAAAAGCCAAAGAAGGCTCCATCTGGGGGTCCAAAAAGTCCGTCGGAAAAAGTATTTTATCTTCATGGTATATCTGGGGGATACCTCTGGTTATATTTCTTCTTTTAGTAGGACATTCTGTTTTTCGAGGGAAGAGGCGACGCTTTATAAAGCAAGAAATGATGCCGACTGTGGGAGAGGGTGAATATTATAGGAAAATCCCTTATGAGGGAGAAATCTTATCAGCGCTTTCGCTTTTATCCATCAAGCATGAGGATTTGATTAACGCATTAATTTTAAAGTGGATACGTAAGGGCTATGTCAAGACGGTCGACTACCAAGGCGGACGCTTGTTCAAGAAAACTCGTACCGGCCTGGCTTTCAATGAGGAAGCCCCTTTTGCAGAAGATGCTCAAACGGAAAAAAAGCTCTGGAGTATGCTTAAAGGGGCCTCCGGTGAAGACCGCATTCTCGAGCAAAATGAGTTGCGAAAGTACTTGAAAGTCAACTTCGAGAACTTTAATCAGTGGAAAGAAGACAGCTATGCATTTTCCCAAAAGCATATGCTCAAAGAAAAACTACTTAGCGAAATGACTTATCAGTTTCTTTTTTGGAAGGATAAAGTTCACATACCTAGTGAAGAAGGCAGGGTCGTTATTAACCGTGTAGAGGCTTTTAAAAACTATCTGCTTGATTTCTCTATTTTGGATGAGCGTGAAGCCTATAACGTTTTTATCTGGGATGACTATATGATTTGGGCTGCCCTGCTTGGTATTACCGATAAGGTCAGGGCCCAGTTTAATTTAGCATACCCTGACTATTCTGAACAAAGTTCCTTTGATGATGACAACTATGATACCGCGAGCGGTTTCTCTCATTATCTTGTGACCACTGTTGATCATTTGCTGGCTAAGGAAGCACGTAGGTCAGAAGATGGAGGCGGAGGCTCATCATCTTCTGTAGGAGGCGGGAGTGGCGCGACCGGTAGCAGTTCCGGCGGTGGCATCCGTTAGAAAAGCGGTTGCTGCCATAGAAAAGGTAACGATTGTCTTGGATACGTACAAGCAATGTTATATGAAATGTTATATGAGAAGATCAGTACAAGAAATTTTTTATGAAAAGAGAGGAGAAAAATTTTATGTACAAGAAAAGTAAGACGAAAATCAAAGAAAATGTACAAAAGAAGAAGCTAGGCCAGCTACAGGACGCCCTGAGGCAAAAGATCTTAACAGTGCTCCTCCTAATTACAGCACTCTTAAGTTTCTTTATTCCTCTGCAGGTGGACATAGAGGCCGAAGCCACAGGGGATGCTCTTTTTGAGTTTGACCCTGAAACAGGTACGATTCTGACCTATCTTGGCAAGGAAACGGAAGTCCTTATTCCGGAAACGATTGACGGCGAACGCGTCTATGTTATTGGGGAAAATGCATTTCAGAGTAAGGGTATTACCGCTGTAAGCTTACCTGAAGGTCTGGTCCGCATAGGAAAGGGTGCTTTTGCCTATAACCCGCTGACAGCTATTGACCTGCCATCTGAGCTCAAGGAAATAGGCGATTCCGCTTTTCACTCCAACAAACTGGAAAGCCTTGTCCTGCCTGATGGGCTGGAGTATATCGGACATAGCGCCTTTGAGAGAAATAAATTGCTTTCTCTTGAGATTCCGGCCTCGGTTGTAGTGATTGGTGATGGTTCTTTTTACGACAATGACCTGCGCTCGCTCGAGTTTGCTGAAGAGGCCGAGCTAACCCATATCGGTCATGTCGCTTTTAAGTATAATGAACTGGTAAGCCTTACCCTGCCGGCCTCCTTACAAAAGTTAGGCTCGGGTGCCTTTGAGAACAATCTTTTGGAAAGTCTGGAGATTTTAAGCGATTATCCGGCTACTATGCTCGAGATTGGAAATTCTGCTTTCAAAGAAAATAGTATAAGTGACATCACCATTCCTCCTTCGGTGAGACTGATTGGTGATTCCGCCTTTGCTAATAATCAGCTGGAAACAGTAGTGTTCCCGACTTACTTAACAAGTATCGGTTCCAATACCTTCAAAGAAAATCAACTAACAGAAGTGGAATTACCCGCCCTGATTGGTAATATGAAGAAGGCCAGTAAAGAAGAAGTCCTTGGCAAGTGCTTTGACAGCACAGTAAGTGCTGAGAGATCGGAGCTCAGTGTTAACGATTTTTCCGAATTGGCCGAGGGACTTTATGCTGCAGGGTCCAACCACCTTGGAAAGGCAATTGCTAAAGTAGCAAGCAATCCGGAAAGAGACTTTGAATTTAACCAAGAAACCGGTACCATTACCCGTTATATTGGCGAGCCGGGCGAAGTGGTCATTCCGGAAACAATTGCCGGCGAACCTGTCCTTGTTATTGGAGAAAATGTATTTCAGAGCAAAAACATTAGCGCTATAAGCTTGCCTGAGGGCCTGGTCCGTATAGGAAAGGGGGCTTTTGCCTATAATCCGCTGTCCGTTATTGACCTGCCTTCTACGCTCAAGGAGATAGGCGATTCCGCTTTTTGCCATAATGGACTGGAAAGCCTTGTCCTACCTGAAGGATTAGAGCGGATTGGCCATGGTGCCTTTGAGAGAAATAGATTGCTCGCCCTTGAGATTCCGGCCTCGGTTGTAGAGATTGGTGATTTTGCTTTTTACGACAATGACCTGCGCTCGCTTGTCTTTGCTGAAGAGGCCGAACTAACTCATATCGGCAGTACTGCTTTTAAGTATAATGAATTATTTAGTGTTAGCTTGCCTAGCAGCTTGCAAAAACTTGGCGGCGGTGCCTTTAGTGATAATATGCTTGGCGAACTTATCATCTTAGACCAAGCTCCCGGCACCTTGCTGGATATCGATAATAGTGCCTTTTCTGGCAACCTCTTACAGGAACTCTATATACCGGAATCAGTAAGGATTATTAACGACAATGCCTTTAAGGATAACCGGTTGACAAGTGTAGAATTCCCCCTCTTCCTAACAAGACTCGGCTCCAATGCCTTCAAGGAAAATCAGCTGACAGAAATCAAATTACCCTCCTTGATTGCAGAGATGAAAAAGGCCAGCAAAGAGGAAATTCTTGGTAAGGTCTTTGATAGCAGAATTCGTGCGGAAAAAGAAGAATTAACTGTAGAAGAGGCCATAGAACTAAGTGAGTTTTACTATGGTGCGGGCAGTGACCACCTTGGCAAGAAATTAGTGAAGACAGAAGCGAATGATGAGTGGGACTTTGAATTTGATGAAGAAACCGGCACCATTGTCCGTTATATTGGCGAGCCGGGCGAAGTAGTCATTCCGGAAACGATTGCCGGCAAAGCTGTCCTTGCTATTGGAGAAAATGTATTTCAGAGTAAGAATATCACCGCTATAAGCTTGCCCGAGGGTCTGGTCCGCATAGAGAAGGGGGCTTTTGCCTATAATCCTCTGAAGTCGATAGATTTGCCTTCTACGCTCAAGGAAGTAGGCGACTCCGCTTTTTGCTATAACGGACTGGAAAGCCTTGTCCTGCCTGAAGGATTAGAGCGGATTGGCCATGGTGCCTTTGAGAGAAATAAATTACTCTCCCTTGAGATTCCGGCCTCGGTTACAGAGATTGGTGAATTTGCTTTTTACGACAATGACCTGCGCTCACTGGTCTTTGCTGAAGAGGCCGAGCTAACTTATATCGGTAGTACAGCCTTTAAGTATAATGAACTCTTGAGCGTTGACTTGCCGGCTTCTTTACAAAAGATAGGCAATGGAGCCTTTGAGAGCAATCTCATTCGGGTCTTTACCATGCCGGATCCGGAGCTAATGGTCGAGGTGGGCAGTAATCTGTTTGGAGATAATCTGCTTCCGGAAGAATAAGGATTAAGCTATATCCGCTAATTTGTAGCTAGCTTATAAAGTTTGTAGGGCAGGAAGGCTTGAACTTGCCTTCCTGCCCTTTACTGTTTGCCGGGTCAAGAGGGCCGATTTGTAAAATATCTAAGTGCTTAAGAGAAAGATTTACTTGTTTTTTCATTAGTTTTTACGAATTAAAAATTAATTATACTTCTCATAAGGAATCTAGTATAATTATTAATGAAAACTTTTCCGAGGTGAGATTATGCTGAAATTTATGAAAAAATTGCCGGCAGGTACATTATTGGTACCCATGTTCATTAGTGCTCTTATTAATACGCTTGCCCCTGATTTGTTTAATATCGGTGGTATGACAGAAGCTCTTCTTTCAGGGAGTGGTGTTACCTTCATTGTCGGTATGCTGAATTTTGTATCGGCAAGTATGCTGGATATCAAGACAATTAGGGAAGTTTTCAAGAAGCAAGGTGTTATTCTGCTCTTAAAAATCGTTGTTTGTTTTGTTTTCGGTTTTATTGCCATCAATCTTCTTGGTTCCGGAACAGTTGTTGGTATTTCAGCCTTAGCTATCATTGTTGCTATTTGTAGCTGTAATCCTGCTTTGTATTTAGCCCTTGTAGGTGATTACGGTGAACCTAAGGATGCCGGTGCATTCGGCTTGCTTGGACTTGTTTCTTCACCTGCACTGCCCATGCTGATCTATGGTATGGCTAAAGGCGGAAACATTGACTGGATGGGTGTGGTTTCAGTATTGATTCCTATCTTCTTAGGTATCATTATAGGTAACCTTGATCCTGATATGGCCAAGTTAGGGCAACCCTCTATTGGTATTTTGATGGTCCTCCTTGGTTGGGGTCTTGGCTCAAATATCAATCTGATTAACGCTCTAAAGGCCGGTGCTACGGGTGTCATCATTGTGGTTGCCTTCTATGCCATCCTGATACCTCCACTTCTTTTTACAGAGAAAAAACTGCTCAAATCAAGTGGGGTTTCGGCTCTTGCCATGACTTCCGTTGCCGGTGTTTCACTAGCTGCTCCGGCTTCAGTAGCGACGCTTGACTACAGCCTGCTTCCTTTGCTGGAAGACACCATTGCCCAGCTTAGCTTTGCTGTAATTATTACCAGCATTATTACGCCTATTTTAGTCAAGAAAATTCACAGTATGTATACGGCTGAAAAAGGCGGCACAGGGCAAGTTGTTCCTGAGAGCCAATAAGGCGGTTACGGAAACAAACTTAAGTAAACTTGAAGGACTAAATAACTAAGGGTTATTTACAGCGGCGGCTAAAGAACTTGCAGCAAGCGCTCCGGAGGAGAAAGCAAACTGCAAGTTGAAGCCGCCTGTTTTACCATCTACGTCTAGGCATTCTCCAATGAAGTATAGGCGGGGGTATTTTTTGCTTTCAAAGCTATGAGGAAAGACTTCTTTTGTCGAAATTCCTCCTGTTGTTATTATGGCTTTCCCGAATCCGTGGACATCTTTGAGGGGTAAACATATGTTGTTGAAGTTATCTCGAATGGAAAGGATGTTTTCGTTTTGGATTTGTTCATGGGTAAGTTGAAGTAGGTGGAGGACTTCTTTAGATAGTAGTTGCTCCTCGCAAAGAACAGTAAGAAACTGTTTAGGAAAAATGCTTTGCAGTGATGTTTTAATTTGTTTACCGGGAGACTCCTCTTTGATTTTGTCGAGATAATCCTCAAAGGAATAGCAGCCGGCTTTATAGATAAACTGATTATGAGCCAGGAGCTTCAAGCGCAAGGCCATATTCTCATGACGATTTTTGGCAAAATACCGGGATATGTTTAGGATTGCCGGTCCGCTAATACCATCATGGGTGAAGAGGACATCACCATTTTCTCGTGCGATGACTTTGCCCATTTGGAGTGGTGTGCGGTGAGGTGAAAGGCTTGGCGGGGTCCTGTCATGGCATAGCTCTACTCCGACATTGCTTAGAGAAATTCCGGCAAGGGGAGACAAGTCCGCTTGCCCCTTTTTAATAATTAGACCAACTAAGGAAGGATTTGTTGCTACGAGTTTAATATTTAAGTTTTTAGCTAGCTGATAGGCAAAACCGGTTGAACCGGTTTTAGGAAAGCTCAAACCGCCGGTAGCGATGACTAGTGAATCACAAGAAAACGTTGACTTACCGCTTGTTTCTATTTCAAATGAAGCCTGGTCATTTGAAGTAGTTTTCTGTAGGGGAGAAACTCTACAAACTTCCGTATTGCCCAGATAAGAGATTTTGGCTTCGGCAAGGCAATTTTCCAAGCTAGCTAATACATCATTAGCGGAATCGGAGGCTGGATAGATTTTTTCTCCTTCTTTTTTTAAGCGTAAGCCACGGCTTTCAAAAAACAATTGTAAATCTTTAGGCCCAAAAAATCTTATAGCCGGGTAAACAAATTTTTTCTTTTCAAAATAGTTCTCGATAAATTCTTCCGGGGGAATATCTGAACTTAAGTTACAACGCCCATTTCCTGTTAGGAGAAGCTTGGCCCCGGGTCTTTTGTTTTTGTCAAGGAGAAGGATTTGCTCTCCGGGAACCCCTCTTTTATTCGCTTGCAAGGCACAGAAGATGCCGGCCGGTCCGGCTCCGATGATGATGATGGAATATTTTTTCTTCATAGATACTAAGCAACCTTTTACTTTGACCTTACCCTAATCACTGCTAATAGGGAGAGTGTACTTGGATTTTATTTATACCAAATAAATGAAGGTTTTAAAAGTCCGGTATAAAATGGTAGAATTGATTCCACTTGCGAATGATAGGCAAATGATGCACCTAGAAATGGTGCAAGCATTATATATATATACCGGGAGATAGTGAAAAATGGCAAAAATCTTTGGCAAAAAGCGAAGTGACGGGAAACTCGTTGTCGGTGGTGATCCCATGCAATATATTATGCCCTACGTCATGAAGGGTAGGAATGAGTCAGCGATTTATTTTAAAAAGACAGTTAATATTGAAAATATTAGAGAATATAATAAAGGTAAACGCCGGGAAGGAATTCGTATTACCCTGTTTAATATTGTTGTGGCGGCACTTTTGCACACCTTGTACGAACGCCCCAATTTGAACCGTTTTGTTGCAGGAAGAAGATTGTATGAACATAATGATTTTGATGTTTCCTATGTTGTAAAAAAGGCGTTAACCGACGATGCAGAAGAATCGATAGCTCATGTTTCACTCAATGAGCACGATACTCTTTTTACCATATCAGATCGTATGACGGAACATATCAAAAATATTGAGGAAGGGGAAGTGGAGAAAAGTGACGACAAGCTGATGGCCTTTGTCATGAAGTTCCCGCGCTGGGCCATTCGTTCTATTGTCAATATTGTCCGCTGGATGGATTTTCACGGAATTTTGCCCAAATCCTTCCAGGATATTATTCCCCTATACTCTTCTGTTTTCATTTCTCATATTGGCAGCCTTGGAGCAGAGGCTCCCTTCCACCATCTATATGAATTTGGTACAACCTCAATTTTTATTACCATTGGCAAGGTGTATGAAGTCCCAAGTAAGGGGCCTGATGGTGGTGTCGTCTGGAATAAGTGTGTTGACTTTATGTTTACGGTTGATGAACGCATTTGTGATGGTGTTTATCTCGTTAACAGTATGAAACGCTTCGTTGAACTCCTGGAAAATCCGGCAATCCTTGAATCGTCTCCTGTGGAGAATGAAATTGAGAAACGCTATCAGGCTATGGAAAAGAAATGCAGAGTAAGTAATCCTACAGGACAGCTTGATAGAGAGTTAATAAGCGGTCGATAAATAATTCGACGGAATAATTTTTACTCATTTCTTGAGCGCCCTGTTTTAGCTGATGGCAGACCTCTTTATTGTTCATTAGCTTTTGGAGTGCCTGCTCAAATGTCCCTTCGTCGGTAAAGAAATAACCATTTTTACCATCAAGCAGGACCCCGTCAAGGCAGGGATCCGGCACGGCAAGCACCGGTAGGCCACAGGCCATGGCTTCAATATAAGTTAAACCCTGGGTCTCGCTCCGCGAGGCGCTGGCGAAGCAGTCGGCAAGGGCATAGTAGTAAGCCACTTCCTCAACAGGAACCTGACCGGTAAAAAGAACTTGTTTGCTAAGCTTGTGTTGCTGAACCCAGCTCTTATGGGTTTCCAGCATTGGGCCGGAGCCAACAATGAGAAAGTAAAAGTCTTGTCTGTTTTGTAAGAGATTTTTGCTATAGTCAAGAAGTCGCTGAATTTCTTTTTCTTCGGAAATACGGCCAATATAAGATAATACGAAAGCATCAAGGGGAAGTCCTAGGGCTAGCCGATATTCCTTTTGCCGCTGAACATCTTCAGCCGCTTGCAAGAACCTATCCAACTCAATACCTGTGGGCAGGATGTGCACAGGATTTGTGAGCCTATAGCTGCTAAGAAAATCTAGTGTTTTTTGTGAGGGGACAATAACGGCATCGGCAGCCTGAACATGCTTTTTAAGAAGGCCGTTCATGATGGTGATGACTAACTTAGAAAAATAATTGTCCCCTAATTGGCCAATCATCCAATCATCGTATAGGGTATGGAAAGTGTGAATATGAGGGATTTTTAGTTTTTTGGCTAATTTTCTTCCTAATGCACCCATAGAATATTCAGTTTGGGTATGGATGAGGTCAAAGGACAAGTTTTTTACTTCTGAACGAAGCCGTGGCGACCAAGGGAGTCCCACTCTTTTCTCACTGGCAAAAGGGAGGCTGGGAAAACGGATGACGTATTCTTCATCAGAAGCCCCTTTGTCTGTGGTGGTAATCACATAGGCTTCATGGCCTCTTTTATTAAGCTGCCTTTTAATCAATTGCGACGCAGTAGAAACTCCGCCAATTTGAGGGACGTAGGCATCCGTAAATATTCCGATTCGCATAGGGACTTCCTTTACTTGGGATTTATCTAATTGTAGGGTATTCAGGCAATTCTGGCTAGCCGTCACTTTTGTTACCGAAAGGGCAAAACAAAGAGAACATTTGACTATTGCCCCATCTGTAAGTGATAATATTAATGCAAGAAGCAATTTATTAGCAATAACTTGCATTAAGTATACGATTATACATAAGGAGAAGAACAATGGAAGAAAAAAATGTGAACACTGAAGCAACAAGATTACCTCTGATTGGTGACAAGGCACCATCTTTTACAGCAACAACGACTCAGGGGACGATGAACTTCCCTGAAGACTATAAAGGAAAATGGGTTATCCTCTTTTCACACCCGGCCGATTTCACACCGGTCTGTACAACTGAATTTATGACCTTTGCTTCCATGCAGGATGAGTTTAAAGAACTGAATACAGAGCTTGTAGGCTTATCAGTAGATGCCTTATACTCTCATTTAGCTTGGCTCAATAGCATCCAAGATTACAAATGGAATGGTTTAGAAAATATAAAAGTAGAGTTCCCTTTGATTGTTGACCTGACTATGGATGTTTCAAAAAAATATGGCATGATCCACCCTCAATCCGATACAACTTCTGCCGTCCGTGCAGTCTTTATCGTTGACCCGGATAGCATCATAAGAACCATTCTCTATTACCCCGCATCAACCGGGCGTAATATGCGTGAAATTAAACGGATTATTCTTGCCTTGCAAAAAGCAGATAAAGAATCCATTGCCACACCGGCCAACTGGCATCCGGGTGATGATGTTATTATTCCCCCTCCGGGAACCTGTGGGGCCTTGAAGGAAAGAGTAAAAATAAAGAATGAGGAGGGAATTAATCAAGTGGATTGGTACCTCACATTCAAAGAAGACAAGAAATAGTATTGGCAAGTTATCGCAAAACAGTAGTTTAATATTTATTACTAAGAAAAATCAGGCGGTAGGAAGACTATCGCCTTTTTTTGAGCTTTAATTAGCTCTTTCCGGCAAATAAAAACACCTCTGCAAAAAAGTAGAGATATTTTTGTAGGGGAGCAGCATAAATACTTATTTTCCATTAAATGCTATGACAGGCGCTATGCCTGTTGGGTGCAGGGGAGTGTATGAAAAAATCAGGTATTGTTTTTACATCGCTATGTAAAAAAACAAATTTTTACATGGCGAAAAGAGTTTGACTTATTTTGACAAATTGAATAAATATTCAAGAGCGGATGAATAAAATGCGAATGGCTTGTTTTATTTTAACGAATTGGAAATGTTGCTTGTAAATTCACCCTGCAAATGCTGAAATTGTCTATATTGCACAATGATTTCGGATGAATATTGTTGGCAATTAGCAAAATCACAACAAGAAGGCGAAGCAAGATTTAACGGCAGAATTGTGCACAGGGGAAGAGATAAGCCCTTGGGCAAGTATCGCTTTTGCCGGAAAATTAAGAGGAGGAAATTATGTCAAAAAAGTTATTAACTGTGCTATTGTGTCTTTCGCTATTATTCTCTCTAGTTGCCTGTGGTAAAGAAAAAAAAGACGAAACCCCTACAACTGCTAAAGAAGAAGAAGTGGTAAAGGATGACAAAGAGAATGAAGAGCCCACCGAGGAAAAAGAAAAGGCGGAAACGGCAGAGGCTGAATTCAAGGATACCGTAGTTATTGTTACTGAAAAAGAGCCCGACACCTTGGATCCGCGGAGAGGGAATTCAGTATTTAACAATATTGCTATGAATCTGGTTTATGATGCGCTTGTAGGGCAAGATGAAAATGAAAATCCCGTTCCTCGCTTAGCAAAAAGCTGGGAAATGGTCGACGATACTCATATTACTTTTTACTTACGCGACGATGTCGTGTTCTCAAATGGGAATAAATTTGATGCCGATGACGTATTGTATAGTCTAGCGAGAACGCTTGATGATCCGACCTCTTTCTCAACGATGCAATGGTATGATCCTGAAAATAGTGTGAAAGTTGACGACCATACAGTCACACTTGCTATGAAGTATCCTTACGCCCCCGTCTTCTGGGTCTTGACCGGCTCGCGTTGCTGGATTGGTGACAAAGAGACCATGGAAGAAATGGGTGAAGATGCCCATGCAAGAGCGCCTGTTGGAACAGGTCCTTATAAACTTGAAAGTTGGGTCGCGGGGTCCGAGATGAAATTTACCCGTAATGAAAATTACTGGGGTGATGCGGCTAAAACAGAGAATATTGTTTTACGCTTTATTCCCGAACCCGCCAACAGAGTTATAGAGTTGGAAACCGGTGCAGCCGATGTTTCTTACTATATCGACGGAACAGATAGAGATAGAGTTGAAGAGTTAGAGGGTGTCCATGTTGAATCCGGCATATCCCCCAAATACTATCTGGTTTGCTTCAATATGCAGCATGAGATTCTGTCCAACCAACATGTAAGAAACGCTTTAACTTACGCCATTAATGTTGAACAACTAGCCGATGCATCTTTTGACGGGCAAGCCAAAGGGATGACCGGTATGTACCCCTCAATCTTCAAGCACTTTAAAGATTATGGCTTCTTTGAATACAATGTGGAAAAGGCAAAGGAAGAGCTTGAAGCAGCCGGCTATCCGGATGGATTTGAAATAGAGTTACACATCCTGCCGGGAAGTGAATATCAAAGAATGGCCGAGATTGTCCAAGCTTATTGGGAAGCAATCGGTGTTGTGGCTAACATTGAACAATCCGAGTTAGGTACCAGAGAGGCTCAAGGCCCTTGGGAAGCTTCAATCCGGACAGCTACAGCTAACGAAATCTCCAACGTCTTGATTATTTATGAGCAAACTTTTGCCTCACGTATTGGTTCAAATGACGATGTTCTGGAAGAAATGCTGCAGAAGCTAAAGCGCCTCTATGAAGATGACGACAGAGAAGTGCAGCTTGAGGAGATTCAAGATTACTTACGTGAGCACAAATACGCCATTCCGTTTGCTGAAGTTGACACGATTTATGGGGTAGGTGACAAGGTGCAGAACTTTAAATTTACTCATCAAATAGCATATCTAAATGTTCCTGAGTGGCAAGTAGAAAAATAATATTAACTTCATCAGAGTATGGCGGCCTTTTTTAGGGTCGCCATACTTATTTACACGGAGGTGGCATATGATTCGCTATATTTTAAAAAGAATTTTATTGATTATTCCGGTAATGTTGGGTGTTGTCTTATTGGTTTTCTCTATGTTATATTTCTCTCCCGGTAAACCGGAGGATTACATCTTGGGAGATATGGCCACAGAGGAGGATAAGGCTATTTTCAGGGAGGAGAACGGGCTTAATGATCCCTTTTTGATACAATATGCCAGATATGTATTTCATGCCGTCAAAGGCGACTTAGGAATCTCCTATACCACAAAGTTGCCTGTTGCAACAGAATTAATGCAAAGATTTCCGATTACCTTTAGGCTAGCCTTGTTTAGTACGATTCTAGGGACCATACTGGGTATTGCCATTGGTGTCTTATCGGCTGTTAAACAGTATAGTTGGATTGACAGCGTTACTCGGCTGATTTCGATGGTTGGTGTTTCTATGCCGAATTTTTGGTATGGCCTACTTTTAATCTTGCTTTTTTCAGTATATCTGGGCTGGCTCCCTTCATCCGGATTTGCCACATGGAAGCATTGGATTCTTCCGATAATTCCCTTGGGTACGACGACGGCAGCCTCCATAATGCGGATGACAAGGTCCAGCATGTTAGAGTCGATTAGACAGGATTATGTTAGAACGGCAAGGGCTAAAGGACAGAAAAAAAGGAACGTAATCTGGCAGCATGCCTTCAGAAATGCTGTTATCCCCGTCATTACTACGGCAGGCTTTAGCTTTGGTAGAATGCTGGGCGGTTCAGCATTAACAGAAACCGTTTTTGCAATTCCCGGTCTGGGCAATCTCATAATCAGCGCTATTAAAGTTAAAAATGCTCCACTCGTTCAGGGCGGGGTTCTTCTGATAGCGGTTTCTATGGCAGTTGTAAATTTGATTGTAGATATAATGTACGCTTTTGTTGACCCGAGGATAAAATCACAGTATGAGTCGGTAAGCGTTGCCAATAAACTCAAAGCCAAATTTTCTAAGGTTAAGGAGGCCTAGCGTATGAAACACTCATCAAAAAGAAGCAGTCAACTTTCGAGCACCTTTAAGCGTTTTTTAAAAAATAAAACAGCTGTTTTCGGTCTGGTAATTATAGTTGTTTTGGTAATATGTGCACTGTTTCCGGGTCTTCTAGTTGGTTATAATCAAAATACTCAGAATTTTGATGTGCGCTACCATCCTCCGAGTAGTGAATATCCGTTAGGAACAGACCATCTAGGCAGGGACTTGCTTACCCGGATCGTTTGGGGGGCCCGAACCTCCCTTTCGATTGGTGTAAGCGCCATTGTCATTGCTTGTGTTATAGGGGTGGTTATTGGCCTGGTGGCTGGTTATTTCGGTGGAATAGTGGACCAAATTCTCATGCGCTTAATTGACATTATTATGGCTGTCCCGAACATGTTGCTGGGTATTTCCGTTGTAGCTGCCATGGGAAGTAGCGAGTCGAACTTAGTCATCGCAATCGGCCTTGGCTCAATTGCTCCCTTTGCCCGTATCACAAGGTCTCAGGTCTTAACAGTAAAGGGGCAAGAATTCATTGAGGCGGCTAGAGGCTGCGGGGCAAGTTCCGGTAGAATAATCTTCCGCCACGTTTTCCCCAACTCACTTTCCCCAATTATCGTACAGTTCAGCATGGGGATTGCTAATGCCATCCTCAGTATTTCCGGCCTCAGCTTTATTGGCCTGGGTGTGCCGGCCCCTACCCCGGAATGGGGATCTATGCTGTCAGGCGGCAGAATGTTCATTCGAGATTATCCTTGGATTATTACTTTCCCGGGTATTGCCATTATGTTAACAGTCTTTGCATTTAATCTATTCGGCGATGGCTTGCGCGATGCGTTGGATCCACGTCTAAAGTAAGGAGCAATATCTATGAATGATGGAAAGAAAAAAGAAACTGTCTTAGAAATTAAAAATTTGACCATTCGTTATGTTGACGATATTGAAGGTAGAGTTGTTTCAGCTGTAAATGATGTCAGCTTAACTATCCAAGAAGGGGATTCCCTTGGTTTGGTTGGCGAAACAGGAGCAGGAAAGACTACGACAGCGCTTGGTATATTGGGTCTGGTTCCTCACCCTCCGGGCGAGATTGTTTCGGGAGAGATTATCTATCTTGGTGAAAACTTATTAGAAAAGTCGGATGCGGAGATGGAGATTATACGCGGGAAAGAGATTTCCATGATTTTCCAAGATCCCATGACGGCTCTAAATCCTGTCATGACAGTTGGTGATCAAATTGCCGAGGTTATCTCTTTGCATAATAAATGCAGCAAAAAAGAGGCTCTTGAAAAAGCTAAGGAAATGATGGAGCTTGTAGGTATTGAAAGCGAGCGGTCATCGGAATATCCTCACCAGTTTTCCGGAGGGATGAAGCAAAGGATAGTCATTGCCATTGCCATTGCCTGTGAACCGAATATCTTGATTGCCGATGAACCGACAACAGCATTAGATGTTACCATCCAAGCACAGGTTTTACGCTTAATTCAAGAACAAATCAATCGTCTGCATTCTTCCATGCTGCTGATAACACACGATTTAGGTGTAGTTGCTCATAATTGCAATAAGGTTGCGATTATGTATGCAGGAGAAATCGTAGAGCGAGGCTTACTGGAAGATATCTACGACTTCACGGCTCATCCTTATACAATAGGCTTGTTTGACTCACTACCAAGTTTTGAAGAAAAAGGGGTGCGCTTAAAGCCAATTGAAGGCGTTGTTGTTGATCCGAGCAATTTACCCAAGGGTTGTTATTTTGCGGAACGTTGCAAGCGTTCTCAGGAAAGATGTTTTTCCGAGCACCCCGGTCTGGAGAAGTTGACGGAAACGCATTTTGCTCGCTGCTTTTATCCGGAAAGGAGAAAATAATGTCTGTTGTTTTAGAAGTAAAAAATTTAAGCAAATATTTTCCCACGCCCAGAGGCCTGCTCCATGCTGTTGATGATGTATCATTTGCAGTACACGAAGGCAGGACGCTTGGCATTGTAGGTGAATCCGGATGCGGAAAATCGACATTAGGCAGAACGATAGTACGCTTATTGCGGCCTAGTTCCGGGCAAATTTTGTTCAAGGGAAGGGACATTAGCAGTATTCAGGGGGGAGAGTTAAAACAGTTTACCAAAGAAGGACAAATGATTTTCCAAGACCCCTTTTCTTCCCTTAATCCCAGAATGTCTGTATTTAATTTGATTGCAGAACCTTTGCGTATCCATAAAACCCACAAATCCAAGCAAGATTTAGAAGATAAAGTCTTTGAGTTAATGGATACCGTAGGACTGGAAAGCAGGTTAGAGAGCTCCTATCCGCATGAACTGGATGGAGGAAGAAGGCAAAGAATAGGAATAGCAAGAGCCCTGGCCTTAAATCCGGCCTTTGTTGTTTGTGATGAGCCGGTCTCTGCCCTAGATGTTTCTATTCAGGCACAGATCATAAATCTTCTTGAAGATTTACAAGATGAACTAGGTTTAACCCTCCTTTTTATAACCCATGATATGTCTGTTGTTCGACATATTTCAGATGAACTATTGGTCATGTATATGGGAACGGTTGTTGAAGCCGGTGACTCGGAAACCATTTTTAAAGAAAGACTCCACCCCTACACCCGGGCCCTGATGTCTGCAGTACCTATTCCTAATATACACGCCGAGCAAAAGGTGAAAATTTTAGAAGGGGAAATTTCTTCGCCAATCAACCCGCCCGATGCCTGCCGCTTTGCTCAGAGATGTTCATATGCCAAGGACATCTGCTTTAACAAGACTCCGCAACTGGTCAGGACAGAAAGCCACCAGGTAGCCTGCCATTTGGTGGAGGACGGATCCATAATTTATGAAGAGGAGATTTAAGAGAGATTTAAGATGAAAGTATATAAGGAATATAAAATACGAAATCTATCGAGAGATGACTTTTTAGAGAGGATTGCTGAAAATCCTACGGTTATCGTACCCACCGGGGCTGTTGAAATATATGGTCCGCATCTGCCAATGGGGGCAGATGGTATTGTTACAGACTTTCTTGCCGAAGTCCTGGCGCCAAAAATGAATGCTTTAATTGCTCCCAAGATTGATTTGGCCGACTCCTCCATGTTGTTGGATTTACCCGGCACAATCTCTATAAGCAAAGAACTCTTTACCATGTGGATTGACGAGCTCATGGAAAACTTGATTTCTTACGGTGCAAAGAATTTTTTATTCTTGACAGGGCATGCTGCTTCGGTTGATTCCATTAATTACATTGCCAGAAAATATCAGCTGAAAAATGCCATCCGCTATGCGCAAATAGATTGGTGGCGGTTTGCCGCGGAACATGGCGATGAAATATTTGAGGAAAAAGGCCGTATGGCCCATGGCCATGCCAGTGAATGCGGTAGCTCTGTTCTTTTGTATATTGCGCCGGAGCTTGTAAACATGGATAAAGCAACCAGAATTGAACCTGATGAGAAGCTGTATACTTATCCGGATATCGTACGTTTTACACCAATCAATTTAAAAAGTTGCAATTCGACAGTAGGAGATGCGACAAAAGGCAATGCCCAAAAAGGCGAGCAAATTGTCAACAAGTGTGTAAATAGAATCTGTGATTTTCTAGAGGGTGAGTGGAAACTGGAGCTTAAGAGGGACTAGCAGGAGGAAAATATTATGAAAAAATTTAAAATGGCTGTTTTGCAACTAAATACCCAGGAGAATAAAGCAGAAAAATTGCAGCAGGTTTCTCAGATGATTGATGAAGCCGCTGAAAAGGGTGCACAGCTTGTTGCTTTACCGGAAGTTTTCAATGTCATTGACCTGCACAAGACCCCGCCGGAAGAAATACCGGGAGGTGAGAGTTCTCAAATGCTCATTGAAGCAGCAAAGCGCAATAATGTTTATATTCATGGCGGAAGTTTCTTGGAAAAGGTAGACGGCTCAGAGAAAAAATATAATACAAGCATATTTATTAGCCCAAATGGCGAGATTTTGGGTCGCTATGAGAAGTTACACCTGTTTGATGTGGACTTACCGGACGGGAAAAGAATTCGGGAATCAGATCGGAATATGGCAGGAAGGGCTGTTGTTAACTGTGAAACTTCTCTGGCAAATTTCGGCTTTGCTATCTGCTATGACATAAGATTCCCGGAACTATTCCGTTTGCTTGCTCTTCGTGGGGCGGAGGTTATTTTTACTCCGGCAAATTTCACAATGCCTACAGGAAAAGACCACTGGGAATGTATCCTTAGAACCAGAGCTATCGAAAATGGGGTGTATATTGTAGCTCCGGCTCAAATTGGTGTTAAAGCAAATTTTACAGCCTTTGGAGCCAGTATGATTATTGATCCTTGGGGAACCGTTATTGCCCGTGCTCCGGAAAGAGAGTGTATAATTTATGGTGAAATTGATTTAGAATACTTAGAGAAAGTACGCTATCAAATTCCCAGTTTAAGAAACAGACGAGCTGACATCTATAATCTGGAGTACATTGGTGAGTAGATTTTACATTCGATGAAACATGCATTTTTAACAAAAATATTTCTGGCAATCGTTTTGATTGTTGCGGCATTCTTTGTTTTAAATAGTGTGTTGCTATATAACTATATAGCCAATCAGATCAAGATTGAAAATGAGCGGATTATTGAAAGTAAACTGGATGCTATTGAGGGCAATTTAGATATACTCCTCAATAGCATTAGTTTTGAGCAGAAAAAGATGGCTCATAACAGCAACTTAATCAATATTCTGACACAAGAGACCATAAGTGCTTCTGAGGCAAGAGAAGTCAAAAGGTTGATGGAAGAGTTTGCCTGGTCGCATGGTCATTTGAGCCTGCGGATCGATATTTACATATTGTCAAAAAAAGAAAATAATTTTTCAAATGCAACATTTAATCCCTATACGTATGCGGGCCTGCAATCAGAAGACTGGTGGATAGAGTTTTTAAGCTTGCGCGACCAGTCGATGCTTTTAGATACCCTTGTCAGTCCCGAGTTTCCTTACACCTTTAAAATCATTAGACCGATTCGCACGATTATTCAACAAGAAACGGTCGGTGCGCTCATTTTTGAAATTAGTGAACGTGTTCTTTTTGACAGTTATAAGGACCTGACTTCTTTTGGTGAAAATTATTTTGTTGTAAATAGTGAGAATATCATTATTTCTTCCCAAGATAAGAGTTTAATCGGAGAAGATTTTTTAAAATTTGCCGATAACTCCGGTGAGAAGCATAAAACAAATAATTTGCTGAGATGGAGTCTGGCATCAGGGTGTATTTATTCTGTAAAAGATATAATACAGGAGGGGCAGGAGAGGTATTTTAAATATATACTCTATAGCCTGGTTCTCTTAGTCTTTTTTATCCTCATTGCCTTCCTTTTTGCCTACCGCATCAGCTCGCCTATTCGAGAATTGAATGAGGATATGAGAAAATTAAGTGTGGGGGATTATGCAGTAAGAACAAAGGTGAGCGGGAATAATGAGATAGGTTTAATAGCGACCACCTTTAACGAAATGGCCGAGAATATGCAAAATATCCTTGAAACCACAAAGAAAGATGAAAAGGTAAAAGGGGAATTAAAGCTAAACTTTTTAAGGGCACAAATTAACCCGCATTTCATCTACAATACGCTTACTTCCATCCGCTTTTTAATTGATATGGATAAAAATGAAGAAGCGAGCGAGATGCTTCTATTGTTTACCAAATTGCTTAGACATAGTTTATCTTCAGATGTGGAACTGGTTCCCTTAAAATATGAGATTGATAACTTGAAAAACTATGTTGAGCTCCAAAGTATTCGTTATTCCGGGAAAGTCTCTTTTAAAAGTGAGATTCCTGAGGACTTGGAGGAGCTCTTGATTCCTTCCTTAATTCTGCAGCCGGTGGTCGAGAACTCTATATTCCATGGAGCAAATTGCACGCATCATGTCCTGATAAGCCTTGGCGGTTATGTAGAGGGTGATATCTTGCACTTGTCCGTACGAGATAACGGTGTAGGTATGAGTGCAAGCCGGTTGGCAGAAGTGCGGAAGGCAGATTATACCTCATCTTCTTCCATCGGCTTAAACAATGTAAATGAGAGAATTAAATTGTACTATGGAGATGATTTCGGTATTTTGGTAGAGAGTGTTGAAAATGAAGGAACGGCTGTTCATTTTACGTTAAGCATAGAATAAGGGGAAGAGGGTGTCAGAATTCAGGTTGAAAATTTATGTAGTCGATGATGAAAAACCTATCTTAGATTGGCTTTGCTATCTGATAGAAAATGGGCCGACCAAGTATGAGTTAGTAGGTTCTGCTTCAGATGCAAAGCAAGCCCTGAAAGATATACTGAGGAAGCCGCCGGATTTACTGATTACAGATATTATTATGCCGGGTGACAGCGGTCTTACTCTGGTAAAAGAATGTAGGAAGAATCTATTAGACATGCCAATTATTTTGCTGACCAACCATGCTAATTTCAGCTTTGCCCAAGAGGCCTTAAAACTACAGGCGAATGACTATATTTTAAAATCCGAGTTGACTAAAGAACAATTTTACATACTTTTGGATAAGCACTACAGGCAGATTGCTGAAGCAAGAGAGAAAAACGACTTGCCCGGTGAGCATGCCACATCAAGACTTTTAGATTTAGCGCTTATAACAGGAAATAGCATGGCGGTAAAATATTTTTGGTCAGAAAAGGGCATAGATATGTTTTGTAAGGCAAGAATCTATGCCGTATATAAAGAGAGTTTGAAAGCAGATTGCCCTGCTGTTGAAGTTGTAAGGAAAAAAATAAAAAGCAAGTACTCAGAACTATGTTTTTTGGAAACAGAACAATGTCTCTTTATTGCCTTTGATGAAAAAGAGTACGCTGATTCTGAAAAGGAGAATTTGACAAATTTTTTAGTGGAATCTTTTCATGGTTGCGGTTACTCGAAAAATGAACCGCTGGCACAAGGTGTAAAACCCTTTATGCATGCAGAAAATGCCCTGGCCTACACATTCCTTTATGATTTGGACTCTAGAGCTTTCTTGTATGAGGATATAAAAAAAATAGGTCACGTAGCTCAAGCAGAGGTAGAGGATTTTGTAGAAAAAACCTTAGATATTATTGAGAGAGAAAATTACAAGGAAGGTCTGCAAATACTGGAGACAACCTTTAAAAAGATCAAGAACATAGAAAGTGATTTTGCAAAAGAGGCGGTCCACTACTGCGAAGAGATATATGGCGCTCTTTGTACCCAGGCCGGAATAGATACGAGGAGCGGACTCAAATCTTTACATGATTATGAAATAAAGAGCAGGACACTTTGTCGGAAATTATATGAGTATTTTGGAAGTTTATCTGATGAAAACGAGAGGCTGATTGAAAAAGCTTGCCTCTACATTGATAACAACTTGGGGAAGAAGCTTTCTCTTAGCCAAATTTCTTCCACTGTCAACCTATCTCCGGGATATTTTTGTCGCTTGTTTAAAGATTTAAAAGGAGAAAATGTCAGTAACTATATTATAAGGAAGAGGCTTGGTAAGGCTAAGGAATTACTGTGCAACAGCAACAAGCCTATATCGGTGATTGGACAAGATGTGGGTTATCCCTCTTTGAGTTATTTTTCCAGAATATATAAAAAGCATATGGGACTTTCGCCTAGTGAAGAAAGAATGTCCGGACAGTAAGGAGCAGCTATTCAGAAAGGCAAATAGCTGCTCAGTCATGGCTGTAATTTTTACTTTTTTTGACCTTATATATCAACAATCTCTGATAAGTTCATGGCCGCAAAAACTTCAGCCGGTGTATATAAGTTATTTCTATCTCCGGATGTGCTTTCTGTGGCGATAAGATTATGAAACATGCTATTCATAGCTTTAGCGGCAACACCAAGAGAAGTAACAGGGTAGAGGCCTATTTTAAAATTTAGCGATTTAATGAAGTCTATACTTTGTTGTGACGATATGCCTGACTCATTCATATTTACAAGCAGGTCCACGCTTGCCTCTTGGGATACTTTTACAAGATCTTCCTTCGTTTTTATGGCTTCAACGTAAGCATAGTCTGCTCCCGCTTCCGCGGCAAGATTAATTCGCTTTATGGCTTCGTCAATACCATCGGTCATATTGGCAATCGTTCTGAAAATGATGACAAAATCCGGCCCTGTACTCTTGCGTATTGCCCTAATCTTATGGGCAACATTTTCCCAAGCTAATTTTTCTTTGGCTGTGGAAGGGTTCACTTGTGGAAGAACCTGATCATCAATCTGGAGGCCGGCAGCTCCGGCCAACATATATTTCTTTGCGGCATCAGCAGCATGGATAGCATTACCGAAACCATTATCGGCATCAGCAATTAAGGGAATACGGACACTGGCATTGATTTTTTGGATAGCATCAAGAAAGCCGGATAAAGCTAAAAAACCAATATCGGGTCGGCCCAGGTTGGCCATGCTTAAAGCACCGCCGGAAAGAAAGATTGCTTTAGCTCCGGCATTTTCAGCTAACTTTGCAGAAAGACAATCGTAAACTCCGGGCAGGACCAGATACTTTGTCTCTTCAAGTATTGTTCTAAGTTTCTTTGCATTTGTCATAATAATTTCATCCTTAAATACTTAAAATTATTCATCACAACAAGACGACAAAGGCAAATGATAACTTTTTTATTCTAGCATACCTTAGCCTTTTTATAGATATTATTAAAAACTATTGCGACTCAATTCTGACAAAAGCAACGTCATTTTTTCTAAGTTAGAGCAAAAAAACTTTTCGAAAATACTCTTGACAAGGGTAAAAATGTAGCTAGAATTTAAGGGGAAAAAAGCAATGAAGGAGAAAGTAGATAACGTCCTTTCTTGTAAAGAGAAAAGGGTCTTGGCTGAGAGCCCTTTCAAGAAATGTTATTGAAGACCACTCCGGAGCTGTGCGCGATGAGCGTTACCGTATCTCGGCGTTAACGAGGGGGATTCCTAGAATCCCGTGAGTGAAAGATCAAGGTGGAACCGTGCCACTAGTGCACCCTTGGCAAGCAAAATAATGCCTGCTGAGGTTTTTTTATTTCAGCAGAACACGGGAGGAATAATTATGATACAAATTACATTAAAAGATGGCTCCGGAAAAGTGATAGAGCCGGGGAAGAGCGTTTTGGAACTGGCTGAGAATCTTAGTGCAGGTCTTGCCAGGAAGGCCTGTGCAGCTCTTGTTGATGGCGAGCTGCAAGATTTGCGCTATAGGCTTGAGGAAGATGCTGCGGTAGAAATTTTGGATTTTGAAACAGAAGGTGGTAAAGAGGCTTTCTGGCATACTTCTGCCCATATTTTGGCGCAAGCGGTAAAGCGCTTATATCCCGGCGCAAAACTAGCTATCGGCCCTTCTATTGATGCCGGATTTTATTATGATATTGATCTCGAAGAGCCGCTAAGTGAGGATGATTTACCCAAAATAGAAGAGGAGATGGTCCGTATTAGCCAGGAGGCTCTTGAGATTACTTCTTTTTCTTTACCGCGTGATGAGGCCCTGCAATATGTTAAAGAGCAGGAAGAGGACTATAAAGTTGAGCTGATTCAAGATTTGCCGGAGGGGGAAATTATTAGTTTCTACCGGCAGGGTGAATTTGTTGATTTATGTCGGGGTCCCCACCTCATGAACACCAAAGAAGTGAAGGCGATAAAGCTGTTATCTATTGCCGGTGCCTATTGGCGTGGTGATGAGAAGAATAAAATGCTGACCCGTATTTACGGCGTTTCCTTTCCGAAAAAATCTGAATTAGATAATCATTTACAGATGCTGGAAGAGGCAAAATTGCGTGACCATAGGAAATTAGGCCGAGAGTTGAAATTGTTTATCTTTAACGAGTCCGGCCCCGGCTTTCCCTTCTGGCTAAATAATGGAATGATTCTCAGAAATGAGATTCTTGAATTCTGGAAGGAATTGCATTACCGGGACGAATATCAGGAAATCTCAACGCCTATCCTGCTCAATCAGGGCTTATGGGAAACATCGGGCCACTGGTTTCATTATAGAGAAAATATGTATACTACGGAAATTGATGATGAGCTATATGCCATAAAGCCCATGAATTGCCCCGGCGGGATGTTGGTTTACAAGAGTGAACAACGTAGTTACCGTAACCTACCCCTGCGAATTGCTGAATTAGGTCTGGTCCACCGCCATGAATTATCCGGTGCCCTGCATGGTCTTATGCGTGTACGGAGCTTTACTCAGGATGATGCCCATATTTATATGACCAAGGAACAAATACGAGATGAAATTAAAGGGGTCCTACGTTTAGTCGATGAAATTTATCGACAATTTGCTTTTGACTATAATGTTGTCCTTTCTACGCGCCCGGAAGATTTCATGGGAGAAATTAGCGAATGGGACGAGGCGGAAGCAGCCTTGAAGGCAGCCCTGGATGAGGTTGGGCAAGAGTATACCGTTAATGAGGGTGATGGGGCTTTCTACGGACCCAAAATTGACTTCCACATTAAAGACTCGATGAATCGGGTTTGGCAATGTGGAACAATTCAGCTGGACTTCCAGCTACCCCAGCGCTTTGAAGCAGAATATGTCGGCGAAGACGGCGAGCGCCATCGTCCGATTATGATTCACCGGGCTATCCTAGGGTCTCTTGAACGTTTTATTGCTGTGCTTATCGAACATACAGCCGGTAAGTTACCGGTCTGGCTGGCCCCCCAACAGGCGAGAATTCTCCCGATTTCTTCAGAACGCCATGCCGATTATGCCAATAGCCTTGCGGAAGAGATGAAAGAATATGGTTTCCGGGTAGAGGTTGACCATCGCAATGAAAAACTTGGCTACAAAATCCGTCAAGCCCAGATGGAAAAAGTGCCCTATATGCTGATTGTCGGTAATCAGGAAGCAGAGGACGGTACGGTTTCCGTACGCCGCAGGGATACGGAAAAGAATGAGTTGATGTCTGGCGAAGACTTTATCCAACTTTTAGAAAAGCAGGTAATAGAAAGAACCTGGGAACTGTTATAAACAAAACATCAATACCATGAATAGCAGGGTCATTGATTTGACAAGGGGGCAATAATTCCCAAAACCGGTTAAGAGCCTTAATAGCTGAAAAAGACCATCTCAAACGGAAGGCTTGAGATGGTCTTTCTACATACTTACATAAACTGTTTGTCCTTACAAAGTAACTCTATTTCTATAATAAATATCACAAGCTTTGCATAGTCTAGGCAAAGTAATTCTTGCTTAGATAATAGAGGAGCTCTGTTCCGACACCGGTTGCCCCTTTGGGTGCACGGTCGGAGCCGGCTTCATGGTATGATGTTCCGGCAATATCGAAGTGCAAGAAGGGAACCTTATTGGCAAAAGCACGGATAAATAGTCCGGCAGTGATAGGTCCACCGCCACGAACGCCGCCATTTTTGATATCGGCCCGGTCAGACTTATTCTTTTCTTCATAGTCTTCATCGATGGGGAAGCGCCAAATCTTGTCGCCGCATTGCTTAGAAGCTTCTTCAGCGAGTTGATAAAGCTCGTCTGAATCAGAGATAGAGCCTGTGACGTGGTCGCCTAAAGCGATGATAACAGCACCGGTAAGCGTAGCAATATCAACAATAGCATCCGCTTTTTCTTCTTTCCAAGCATAGGTGACGGCGTCTGCTAAGGTCAGACGACCTTCAGCATCGGTAGACATAACTTCAATTGTCTTTCCGGCTAGGGAACCGATAATATCACCGTTAAGATAGGAACGTCCTGAAAGCATGTTTTCACAAGCGGCAACGAGGGCAACGACATTAACTTTTGCCTTTTCACTGGCTAAGGCTGCCATAGTCCCAATGACTGCAGCCGAACCGGCCATGTCGCTATTCATTGTATGCATACTATTGCCGGGTTTGATATCATAACCACCGCTGTCATAGGTTAGGCCTTTACCGACTAAAGCGAGTGTTTTGTCGCTGTCCGGGTTATTCTTAAAGCGCATGATGATAAACTTGGGTTCTTCGTCAGACCCCTTGGCTACATTCCAAAAAGCATCCATGCCAATTTCTTGAATTTTTTCAGCACCAAAGACTTCGACTTCGAAGCCACAGGCTTGCCCCAGCTCTCTAGCTTCTTCAGCAAGTCTTGTGGGAGTCATAACATTAGCCGGTTGGTTTACCAGTTCACGAGCTTTGGCGATGGCCTTTTTAAGCGTGTTTGCTTCATGCTCGATAGCTTTTGTCTCATCACTGGCCACGAGCAGAAGAACTTCAGCAAGAGCATCCTTTTTCTCTTCATCCTCTTTTAGCTCAAGTGAATTGGTATAGCCGCTTGTCTTGTGTAGGTCAAAGGAGTTGTCAGAAAGCCCTAAACATTTAGCAATTTGAACCAACTCTTCCTTGCTGAAAGAAGGACTGACGTATACAGCTGCCTTCTTTTCTTTGAAGGTGTTCAGCTGCTGAGCGAATTCTTTTATTTTCTTTTGTAAGCTATTGACGTCGATGTCTTTCTTATAAGTTAGAACAGCTAATTCGGCAACCTTATTATCGTTTGCAACACGAACGACCTTGCTGCCGGCCTTATCTTCCTTGGCTTGAAATTCCTCTTCAAAAATACCCAGTACAGTTGGGAAGGTATCCTCAACTTTACGTATCAGGCCCTTAACAGGGAACTCACTATTTGTTTCACTATGCTTTTGTACTTTTACTTGCATATTAACCTCCGTTATTGAATTCGCCCACCATTATAGCAAACATTAGGGATAAATAATAAGAAGACTTATTCGGCTGGGCTATAAGGCGCTGCAGAGGCTGCTAAGAGCGTTTTCTCTCCGCTTGTTTAGCAAGAAATAAGCAAAGTAATGAGCAGGTTAAGATAATCACAAGTATGGCAAGAGCCATCGATTTAAAAAAGTCAGCCGGTAAATATAAAATGATAGGGTCTCTTTCAGGCCGGAAGAGCCAATAGTCATTTCTAAAAAAAATCTTATGAAAAATGGCAAAGCTTTCTTCAAAATTTATACTGATAAAAGAACCAAGGCAAAGCGGGATTAGCAAAGATAGTCTGCCGCCGTACCGCAAATATTGGTAATTTCCTTTTCGAAATTGCATAAGGCTAAGCGGGATAAGCAATACTGTTGTAAAGATGAGGATGCCGATGACAAGGGAAAAAATGGCCTTAACATCATGAAAGTGTTGCAGCCCTTCAGCTGACATAGCTAAAGCTGTGAAAGAAAGCTCCTTTTGATAGGGATTGAGGCAAAAAGAAATGAGTTTTTGATAGTTCTCTTTAATTTCAGACCGGCTTAAGCTCTTTTTTATTTCTGAATCTTGTGTTTCCAAGGGGGCTGCCGTTTCCGCTTTTTTTACCAAGGAACTATCTCCCGCCGGTATGGTTTCCTCCGGTATGGGGACTTGCAGCTCTTGCAATTGGGGAATATACAGATTATAGATAAAGGGCTGAAGTGTGGTGAGAGTGATAGAAAAACTAAGGATGAAAAAGCATAGGAGAATGCCTGCCAGGATGTTGATACCTTTGTTAGTCAATTTCTTAATACCACTTTCTCTTTTATTTTGACTAGGATAATAAAGGGGTCAAGGCTCTTTGTCAAAATCCATTCCCTAAGCCGGCTGATGTTTCTTGTTTTATAAGAACTGTAATATTCGTATTTCCGGACCGGTAAAGTTCACATTCTTGTGTAAAACTTGTCAAGTTCTAGTCAAAATGAAGGCGTATACTGGATAGTGAAAGTTTTATAATAAAAGTTTTATCATAAGGGGGATATATATGAATATAGAGAAATTTGATAAGCGAGCCCTGGAAATTATCGGGCATGCACAAAATATTGCCATAAAGAACGGGAATCCGGAATTAAATGACTTGCATTTGGCCCAGGCACTACTGTCGGATGATAAACAGGTTATTGTACAAGTGCTTTTCTATCTCAATGTTGATGTTGAGGCCTTGCGGGCAGAGATTTCGGATGCCTTGGCGCAAGAACCCAGCCAAAGTGGTGAGGGGAGAATTTATCCCAGTACGGTATACCAAAGAGTATTACTTAAATCGGAAGATGTAGCTAAGGAGGCAGCGACACGGAACATTTATCCGGAACATATTTTTCTTGCCCTCCTGAAGGAGAAAGGCATTTCTTCCGTACGTATTATGAAGAAGCACGGTATCAGCTACGATTACTTTTTGACCGGACTTAAAAACTTTCAAAATAAGGCTATGGCAAAAAACAAAATATCTGATGAACAAACAGAGCTTTTAGACAATTTTGGCAGAGATTTAACGGCTGAGGCAGAAAGAGGGAATATTGACCCTGTTATTGGGCGAGATGAGGAAATACGAGATGCCATTCGGATTTTGTCCAGAAGAAAGAAAAATAACCCCGTCTTAATCGGTGAGCCGGGTGTAGGCAAAACAGCTATCGTTGAGGGGCTGGCCCAAAGAATTGTGAAAAATGATGTGCCGGAACCCTTGCAAGGAAAGAGAATCTGGGCTCTTGATATGGGATCCTTAGTTGCCGGGGCTAAATACAGGGGAGAGTTTGAGGAACGCTTAAAGGATGTCCTTAATGCCATCTTAGACTCGAATGGAGAAATTATTCTGTTTATTGATGAAATCCATACGATTGTGGGAGCCGGTCAAGCAGAGGGCTCCCTGGACGCCTCCAACATGATGAAGCCCATGCTGGCACGAGGAGAAATTAAAGTTATTGGGGCGACCACATTGAATGAATACCGGGAGTCGATAGAAAAAGATGGCGCACTTGAGAGGCGCTTTCAGAGAGTCATGGTTCAAGAACCAACGGTAGAAGATAGTGTTTCCATTCTGAGAGGCATCAAAGAAAAGTATGAAATCCACCATGGGATAAGGATTTCAGATAATGCGGTTGTGGCCTGTGTCAACCTATCCTCGCGTTATATCACAGACCGCTTTTTACCGGATAAGGCTATTGACTTGATGGACGAAGCTTGCGCTATGGTTCGTACAGAGATAGATACGATGCCCGAAGAACTCGATGAAATGAGAAGGCGAATATTGCAGATGCAAATTGAGATTGCAGCATTAAAAAAAGAGGATGATACTCATTCCGAAAAGCGGCTTGAAAAGCTGGAGTCGGAAAAAGCCGACTTGCAGGTAAATTTTGACCAGCGCTATGCCACTTGGGAGGCTGAAAAACAAGCCATCAACCGAGTGAATGAATTAAAAACGGCTATTGACGATGTAAAACAAGAGATGGCCGATGCAGAAAGAAAATATGATTTTGAGCGACTTTCCGAATTGAAATATGATAAATTGCAAAAATATGAAGCGGAGCTGGAAGAAGCTAGTCGGAAGGCTAGTGAATCCGACAATCAACTGAAAGAAGAAGTTGATGAAGAAGATATTGCTGTTGTTGTTTCGAAGTGGACAGGCATTCCTGTTGCCAAGCTAAAGGAGAGCGAACGCGAGAAGGTGCTGAATCTTGAGGACATTATGAGACAGCGGGTGGTTGGGCAAGACGAGGCGATAGCAGCAGTAAGCAGTGCCATTATGCGGGCTAGAGCCGGTATCAAGGACAAAGGGAAACCGATAGGCTCTTTCATCTTCTTCGGTCCAACCGGTGTCGGTAAAACGGAATTAGCCAAAACAGTAACAGAAGTTCTTTTTGATGATGAGAAGAATTTAATCCGCATAGATATGTCTGAGTACATGGAGAAGTTTAATGTATCGCGTTTGATTGGTGCGGCTCCGGGCTATATCGGCTACGAGGAGGGGGGGCAGCTCACCGAGGCTGTCCGCCGAAAACCATATTCCGTAATCTTATTTGATGAAATTGAAAAGGCCCATCCCGATGTGTTTAACATTTTGTTACAGGTCCTGGATGATGGGCGTTTGACGGATGGACAGGGGAGAGTGGTTGATTTTAAGAACACCGTCATCATTATGACTTCAAACATAGGTTCGCATTATCTTTTAGAGGGCATTGATGAGCAAGGGAATATTACTACGGAAGCTAAGAAAAAGATAGAGATAGAAATACAAAATCGTTTCCGTCCGGAATTTATCAACCGCATTGATGAGATGGTCTTGTTTAAACCCTTGGGCAAGAAAGAAGTGGCTCAAATCATTGATATACAACTCGGTCACTTGAACGAAAGATTGCTGGAACGCGGCATAGTGCTTGAGCTCTTGCCTGAAAGTAAGACCTATATACTGGAGAAATCTTTCTCGCCGGTCTATGGCGCGCGTGCTGTTAAGAGATTCTTGGAAGCGGAGCTGGAAACAGCTCTTTCCAGAGCGCTCCTGCTAGGAGAGATTACTTCCGGAGATCAAATCGCCATCGGCATCGGTGAAAAGGAACAATTTACCTTTCATCATAAGGACAATGTGAAATGACTTGTTATAAATGTTCACAATTCTTCATAATAATTGCATTTTTATGCCATAGATTATCGCTATCATAAGTATGCAGTCAATAAAAACTGTAAAACCTCTTCATACGTCTCCTCAATTGGCCTCGCATCTTGCGAGGCCTTTGTCTTTTGCTATAATTAGCATGGTTATTTCTGTCACTAGGGGGGCTGAATATGAATAAAATGCGCCGAGCACATTTACTTTTGCTGCTTACATCCTTTCTATGGGGGATGTCTTTTTCGGCACAAACGGCCGCTATGCAACATCTCAGTCCTTTCAGTTTTAGCGCAGCAAGATACCTGCTTGGTGCATTAGTCTTAGTACCTTTTATCATTTACCGCAAGGTGCAATATAATTGGGCGTATATTAGAGTAGCTTGTACGCTTGGTTTCGTTTTATTTTACGCCAGCTCTTTGCAGCAACATGCGATGCAGACGGTTTCTGCCGGTAAAGCCGGTTTTATAACCAGTCTATACATGGTTTTTGTTCCGATTATCAGCCAGGCTTTATTCGGCAAAAAAGTTGCCCGTCACAACTGGCTTGGTGTACTTATTGCCTTGTTGGGATTTTATTTTTTAACCTTCCGCAGTGGCGGGGGAATTGGCAAGGGTGATTTTCTGCTTCTCCTGGGTTCCTTTGGTTTTGCCCTGCATATTATTCTTATTGAGCGATTTGTTGGCGATTTAGACCCTTTGGCAATCAGTGCGACACAATTCCTGACGGTATCCGGTCTATCCTTCGTGGCCGCTTTATGTTTTGAAAATACAGTCTGCTCCCAGCTGCTTGAAGCTGCAGGTCCGATATTGTATGTGGGTATATTTTCTTGTGGCGTTGCCTATACATTGCAAATTGTGGGCCAGAGAGACAGCGAAGCTACGGTTGCTTCAATCATCCTTAGTCTTGAGGCGGTATTTTCTGTGATTGGTGCCGCCGTCTTTTTAAAGCAAAGGCTAAGTGGAAGAGAACTCTTAGGCTGTGCTCTTGTTTTTGTTGCCGTTATTTTTGTCCAGTATCATGAGCAGAAGTTGGAAAAAGAAAGACCGGATTATGCGAACTAGCCTAAGGGTAAGAGCCGGACTAGTGGAGATTAATAAGGATAGCTTGGGCATAAAAATAAAGATTAAAAGCAGCGGCTGTGCGCTGCTTTTGGCTTTTCTGAAAGAATAATTTACGCTTAGGCATCATCTTCTTGCTCGTTTGCCCCCTCCTTCTTCTTTAAGAGATACTGCTCGTAGTAACCATTATCTTGCAGGTCGATGCAAGATGAAATATGTTCCCGCATTTTTTCGAAGGTCTCTTGCGATATGGCATGCTCTATGCTACAAGCATCTTCGATAGCCGTTTCTCCATCAATGCCCAGGGCTAAGAAGTAGTTAGAAAAGAACACATGTCTTTCATATATCCGTCTAGCGAGGAGAGTTCCTTTTTCTGTCAGCTTCAAGTTACCGCTATCTTCGAATACCAAATACCCGCTATCTTGTAAGGAGTGCACAGCACGACTTACAGAGGGTTTTGAAAAATTCATAGCTGTAGCCAAGTCAATAGAACGAACAATATCCATTGTTTTGTGTAGGACATATATTGTCTCTAGATACATTTCGCCGGATTCTTGTAAACTCATAATAATCTCCATCATTTTTCATATTTTCCCATTGGGAAATTCCCTAAGGAGTATCTTGCGGTTATTATAACACATCTCGGAAACTCACCTCGAAAAATAACGGAGGAGTTCTTCGTGCCCCCGGACCTGACTGACAAGTTTATGAAGATTCGCAAGGCTAAGAATCTGTTATACTACTAATCTAGAAGAAATTTTTGTCAAGGATGTGATATGTATGAATTTTAGAGCACCGCGGGGAACACATGACATTTTGCCAAAAGAGAGTGGCCAATGGCAGTTTGTTGAACAAAAATTTAGTGAACTATGCCGGCGTTTTTCCTATCAGGAAATTCGCACGCCTGTCTTTGAGCAAACGGAACTTTTTGCCAGAGGTGTTGGCGATGGTACAGATATTGTGCAAAAAGAGATGTATAATTTTGAGGATAAGGCCGGCCGGGCCATGACCCTTCGCCCGGAAGGAACAGCCGGTGTTGTTCGCTCTTATATTGAGCACGGTCTGGCTTCAGAGCCCTCACCGATTAAACTCTTTTATAATATTACCGCTTTCCGTTATGAAAAAATGCAAAAAGGGCGCTATCGTGAATTTCGCCAGCTGGGTTGCGAATGCTTCGGCAGCAAATCAGCCAGTGCCGATGCAGAGCTAATTACCCTGCTTTGGCTTTTCTTTTCTGAGCTTCGCATGAAAGACATTCACTTGGAAGTAAACAGCATAGGTTGCCCTCTTTGTAGGCCCGCATACAAGGAGGCCTTGACAGAATACTTAAGACCGCATCTTTCGAAACTTTGTGAAGATTGCCGGCGACGTTTTGCGACCAATCCCCTGCGTGTTCTTGACTGTAAGGAGGAAAGCTGCCGGAAAATTGCCCAAGATGCCCCAAAATCCTTAGAGCATCTTTGCCCTGAGTGCTTGGCACATTGGGAGGGCCTGCTGAGTTTATTGGATACTTTTGCTATTCCCTATAATATAAATCCGAAAATTGTACGGGGTTTGGACTACTACAGCAAAACAGTTTTTGAATTTATTTCGGAAAATGTCGGTACGCAAGGCACAATATGTGGTGGTGGACGCTATGATGGTCTAGTTGAAGAACTGGGAGGGCCGGCAACGCCGGGAGTCGGTTTTGCCTTAGGGGTGGAACGTTTATTACTTGAGCTGGAAGCACAGGGTTTTTCCTTTCCGGAACCGGTCGACCCGACAATTTTTATTGCCTCCTTCCCGGAGCAGCGCCTACTGGCCAATCAATTAGCCTTTTCGCTAAGAAAAGAAGGCCTCCATGCAGAAGTAGATATATGTGAGCGGAGTTTTAAAGCACAGATGAAACATGCCAACCGCATCAAGGCAAAATACTTGCTCGTTCTTGGAGATGAAGAGGCAAAGCAAATGTGTGGTAGAATCAAAAGGATGGCGGATGGGGCAGAAAAAGAACTTTCTTTTTCTGAACTGGCAAGTTTTTTAGTAAATTTTGAAGAGTAATTAATTAATAATATGTAGGAGAAGGAAAAATGGCGGAAACAATGCGAGGCCTAAAAAGAGACAGGATGGTATGTGAGTTTACAGAAGCCGACCTTGGCAAGAAGTTGTGCCTAATGGGTTGGTGTCAGAGACAAAGAGATCTGGGGAAATTGGTTTTTATCAATTTGCGAGATCGCAGCGGCTTATTGCAGCTTGTTATTGACGAAGACTCACCCCCGGGGCTTTTGGAAAAGGCACAAAAAGTTCGTAGTGAGTATGTCTTAGCCTGTGAAGGTGTTTTACGTAAAAGGCAAGATCCAAATCCTGAAATGAAGACGGGCGAATATGAACTGCATGTTTCAGAGTTACGGATTCTATCTGAGGCAAAGACACCGCCTTTTTACATCGAGGACGGGGATGTGGCCAATGACGCCCTGCGCCTGGAGTACCGTTACCTTGACCTCCGTCGGCCAAAGATGCAAAAAAATATTATCAAGCGTCATGAAGTTAGCAGCTTTACACGACAATGGTTTTCCGAGCATGGTTTTCTTGACATTGAGACCCCGACTTTTATTAAATCCACCCCGGAGGGGGCAAGAGACTATTTAGTGCCCTCGCGTATCTTTCCGGGCGAATTCTTTGCCTTGCCGCAATCGCCTCAGATTTACAAACAGCTGCTGATGCTAGCCGGCTTTGACCGCTATATGCAATTAGCGCGTTGCTATCGTGACGAAGATTTGCGTGCTGACCGTCAGCCCGAGTTTACTCAGCTTGACCTGGAAATGACATTTGTTACCGAAGAAGATATTTTCAGGGTCATGGAAAGTTATTTAAGCGCTCTCTTTAAAGAGGTGCTGGATGTAGATCTTCCCCTTCCTTTCCCGCGGATGACCTGGGAAGAGGCTATGTGTCGTTATGGTTCTGATAAACCGGACCGTCGTTACGGCATGGAAATTCACCTGATTAACGACCTTGTCCTTGATAGCGGATTCAAAGTCTTTTCCTCTGCAGTAGAAGAGGGGGGTATTGTCGGAACCCTTGTTGTAAAAGGAGGGTCGGAATTAAAGAGAAGGCGCCTTGATGAGCTTACAAGATTTGCTCAGGACCACGGGGCTAAAGGCTTGGTTTGGATGAGCTATGAGGACCCGCTTAGAGGCTCGGCTACCAAGTTTTTAGATGAAGCTTTTATGGCTTCTCTTGCGGAAAGATGCGGGGGAGAAAGAGGAGACCTTTTCCTCTTTATTGCCGATGAAAAGTACAAGGCGCTGGAGATTTTAGGGCGCTTGCGTGTTGAGCTGGCTCAAAGCCTGGCGCTCATACCGGATACTTGGGAGCCCTTATGGGTTGTTCAATTTCCTATGTTTGAGCAAGATGAGGAAACAGGCCGTCTGGCTGCTGCCCACCATCCCTTTACCATGCCTCTGGAGGACGACTATAACAACCCGGACTGTGAGCCTTTGAATTGGCGCGCTAATGCCTATGACCTTGTCCTGAATGGCTATGAGCTGGGTAGTGGAAGTCTTAGAATTTACAACAGTGACTTGCAAGCGAAAATTTTTGAGCTGATTGGCTTTACACGAGAGGAGGCCAAAGAACGTTTTGGTTTCCTGCTTAAGGCCTTTGATTATGGTGTGCCGCCCCATGCCGGAATTGCTTTAGGCCTCGACCGTTTAGTCATGCTTATTTGTGCTTGCGACAATATTCGAGAGGTTATTGCTTTCCCGAAAGTTCAAAACTCATCTTGTTTGATGGCGAATTGTCCGTCGCCTGTTGATGAAAAGCAATTGCAGGATCTTGGTATTGAAATTATAAAAAGACCACATGATGCGCAGTAAATAGATTGGGGAAAAAGGATGCAAAATAAGCATGTAGATAGAAATGATGACGTAAGAGATGGGATATCTGAACCCATTCAACCTGTTCGGCTGGATGTAAGGGAAGAGGACCTGCCCGGCCACACGGATGAAGAAGCAGACTTGCTTTCCGGTGAAGAGGCTGAGGAGTTCTATGGTGATGAGGGGTTCTATGGTGATAAGAATAGTGCGGAGTTGGAGACAGCAGAAAATAAAAAAAATGATGTTCTGTCAGAGATTTTGGAGTATTTAAAATTATTCCTTCTGGTTCTACTTCTTTCTGTCTTACTAACGCAATTTGTTATCCAGCGAAATACTGTTAAAGGGCCTTCCATGTTGCCTACCCTTCATGATGGTGATGAACTCTTTGTAGAGAAAGTTAGCCGATACTTTGGGGCAATTGATCGATTTGATATCATAACCATTGATACCAAGGGGCTGGACCACGAACCCAATCGCGTTATTAAGCGAGTTGTTGGTTTGCCGGGGGAAACGGTAGAAATCACAGAAGGTCATGTATATATCAATGGAGAAATGCTGGACGAGTATTACTTAGCCGAAAACATAACAACTCGTGTCTATAATCCGCAGTATGCGAAAGTGACGCTTGGTGATGGTGAATATTATTGTTTAGGAGATAATCGTAATAACAGCAACGACAGCAGGGCTTTTGGCCCGGTTCCTCAGAATAATATCTTGGGTAATCTTCTGTTTCGGTTTTATCCCTTCGACAGCTTTGGAAGACCCAAATAAGCATAAAACAAGGAGAAAGGCAAATATACAATAGATGAATCCGGAGAAAGATAGAATTTCAAAAATCAGAAACTTTTGTATTATCGCTCATATTGATCATGGCAAGTCGACACTGGCTGACCGCTTGATTGAGTTCTGCGGTGCTATTGAGCAGCGAGAAATGAAGAGTCAATTGCTGGATAATATGGATTTGGAAAGAGAAAGAGGAATCACGATTAAGGCACAAGCGGCAAAGCTGACATATAAAGCAAGTGACGGAGAGACGTACATGTTAAATCTCATTGATACACCGGGTCATGTCGACTTTAATTACGAGGTTTCGCGTACCTTGGCGGCTTGTGATGGTGCAATTTTGGTGGTAGATGCTGCCCAAGGAGTGGAAGCGCAAACCCTAGCTAATGCTTACCTGGCAATTGAAGCCGGTTTGGAGATTCTCCCGGTAATTAATAAAATTGATCTACCGGCGGCAAGGCCGGAGGAAGTCCGTGCAGAAATTGAGGAGGTCATTGGTTTAGATGCCTCGCATTCACCCTGCATCTCTGCCAAGAATAATATTAATATTGAGGCTGTTTTAGAGGGGATTGTTCAATATTTACCTGCTCCGCCGGTACCGGCAGAGGCTGAAAAACTACGGGCTCTTATTTTTGACTCGGAATATGATCCTTATCGTGGTGTTATTCTTGATGTGCAAGTTAAGTCCGGAAAGATTACTTTAGGCGATGATATCCGCCTGATGCACTCCGCTACGGATTTTGAAGTTTTGGAACTTGGCTATTTTTCACCGGGGAAAACGGTTCCCCGAAAGGAGTTGCTTACAGGTGACGTAGGCTATATTGCCGCCGGTATTAAAAATGTGCGCGATACTCGTGTTGGTGATACGATTACCCATAGTGAAAACGGAGCAAGCGAACCACTTGACGGTTATGAGCCTGTTCAGCAAATGGTCTTTTGCGGCTTATATCCCATAGACGGTGGAGATTATAATGATTTGAGGGAAGCTTTGGAAAAACTTCAATTGAATGATGCCGCCCTTTCCTTTGAACCTGAGACCTCGGCAGCATTGGGTTTTGGTTTCCGTTGTGGTTTTTTAGGCTTACTCCACTATGAAATCATTCTCGAACGCTTAGAACGGGAGCATCAGTTGGAATTAATCTCAACAGCTCCATCCGTTGTTTACGAATTACTCCTTACCGGCGGTGACCTGATTAATCTGCAAAATCCCAGTGACATGCCGGCAAAGGATTCTATTGTATCCTTCCGGGAGCCTATTGTTTTGGCAACGATAATGAGTCCCTCCGATTATGTCGGCAACATCATGGAACTTTGCCAGGAGCGAAGAGGCATTTTTAAGGATATGCAGTATTTGGATGAAAAACTTGTTGAGATTCATTATGAAATGCCGCTCAATGAGATTATCTATGACTTCTTTGATGCATTGAAATCAAGAACGCGAGGTTACGCCTCTTTGACCTATGACTTTTTAGAGTATCGTGAAGGGAAATTGGTTAAACTCGACATATTAATCAAGGGCGAAAATGTTGATGCTCTCAGTTTCATCATAGATGAGAGCAAGGTTTACGGTCGTGCGCGGAGTATTTGTGAAAAACTTAAGGAAAATATTCCCCGCCATCAATTTGAGATTCCTGTACAAGCGGCTGTCGGAGGAAAAATTATTGCCCGCGAAACTGTACGGGCCTACCGGAAAGATGTTTTGGCTAAATGCTATGGTGGTGATATTACACGAAAGAAAAAATTGCTTGAAAAGCAAAAAGAGGGCAAAAAGCGCATGAGAAGTGTCGGGAGTGTAGAAATACCTCAGGAAGCCTTCCTTAGTGTCTTAAAACTGGATGATTAATTAACTCTTTACTTTCACCGGTTTTTTTGCTTAAATGGGTAACAGCTAGTTGCGGATGTGGTGGAATTGGCAGACACGCTGGATTTAGGTTCCAGTGCTTCACGGCATGCAGGTTCAAGTCCTGTCATCCGCACCATCAAAATGAGAAAGTAGGTGCAAGTTGAAGCGGATTTGTGATCTTTTGCGTAATACAATACTTTTTCAGGATTTAGACCAAGGTGTTTATAAAAGTTATTGTGAAAACTCCCAGCTGGAAATGTTCTGGAAGGGAGATTTAATCGTTCAGGAAGGTGACAAATGCGAAGGAATTATTCTCATTGTAGAGGGTCAGGTATCTATGTTGATGACCTCGCCTGATGGTGATTATTCAACCTTGAATTTGTTAGCTGAGGGAGATAGTTTTGGTGAGAATCTTATTTTTGGCAATCATCGAACCTATCAGGCAAGTTTGGAAGCGGCAACAAATGGGAAGTTCCTCTTTGTTTCCCGAGAGGAAATATTCTCAATGATGGCTGACTCGCCTCTCTTGCTGAGTAATATATTGGCATCTCTTTCAGATAAAATTCATGAGCAGGAACGCCGTATTAATCATCTCTCCCAGCGCAGCTTGAGGAAAAAAATATCCGCTTACTTAATCGATTTGTTGCGAGACCAGTTAGAAGAAAAGGGTAGTCGCTTGGTAGATGAATTAAAAATTATCTCTACACCTGCAGTTGAGCTTCCCGTGAGCAAAGCAATGGTGGCTAAGCTTTTAGCCATGCCAAGACCTTCTTTTTCACGTGAACTGATTAGCATGGAAGAAGATAATTTAATTAAGGTTTCAGGCCGTGTCATATGGTTGCTTGACGTAAAGGAATTATCCTCCGGCCAAGAAATAGAAGACTTTTAAAAAGAAGAAAAAGAGGTTCAAAATGTCATTCAAATCAGATATTGAAATTGCCCAAGAAGCAAAATTACAACACATTAATGAAATAGCGGAACGTGCAGGCTTGGATCCTGAAACAATTATTCCTTATGGCCATTATATGGCAAAAGTTCCTTTTTCCGCCTTTGATGAGACAAAACAAACAGCTAAAATTATCTTAACCACAGCAATTAATCCGACACCTGCAGGTGAAGGTAAGACGACAACAACAATCGGTCTTGCCGACGGCTTGCGCTGCATTGGCAAAACGAGTGCAGTGGCGCTCCGTGAACCTTCCTTAGGACCGGTCTTCGGTGTAAAAGGGGGGGCTGCCGGTGGTGGTTATGCTCAGGTTGTTCCTATGGAGAACTTAAATCTCCATTTCACCGGAGACTTTCATGCTATTGGTGCCGCAAATAACTTGCTTGCAGCAATGCTGGATAACCATATTCATCAGGGTAATGCCTTAAATATCGACACAAGAAGGATTATTTGGAATCGCTGTGTGGATATGAACGATAGAGCCTTGAGAAACGTTATTGTTGGTCTCGGAAAACGAGGAGATGGTGTTCCGCGTGAAGATCATTTTGATATTACTGTGGCCTCCGAGGTCATGGCCGCCTTCTGTTTGGCTAGTTCGTTAGAGGACCTGAAAAAGCGCCTTGGCCGGATGATTGTTGCCTATACGGTAGACAGAAAACCTGTGACAGCCAGTGATCTTAAGGCTGAGGGAGCCATGACCGCCTTACTCCGTGATGCCCTGCAGCCAAATTTAATTCAAACCCTGGCCGGAACACCTGCTTTTGTCCATGGCGGTCCTTTTGCTAATATTGCCCATGGCTGTAATAGTGTTCTCGCTACAAAGTTAGCCAGCCAATGTGCAGAGTATGTGGTTACCGAAGCCGGATTTGGTGGTGACCTCGGTGCCGAGAAATTCATGGATATTAAGTGTCGGACAACCGGTATCAGGCCAAGTGCTGTGGTTATTGTCGCCACGGTTCGTTCGCTGAAATACAATGGCGGGATAGCAAGGGAAAACTTGAATGAAGAGAATTTGGAAGCCTTGGAAAAAGGTATCCCCAACCTCTTACGTCATATTGAAAATATGAAGACGGTTTTCAACACCAATGTTGTTGTTGCCCTGAATCGTTTCCCTGCAGATACGGAAGCGGAACTTGATTTAATCAGAAAACTTACCGCTGACTTGGGCGTAGAAGTTGTCCTGTCAGAAGTTTGGGCCAAGGGTGGCGAAGGTGGTGTAGCCCTTGCGGAAAAAATAGTTGAATTATGTGAGCAAGCAAGAGAATTGCATTATGCTTACGATCTTGAACAATCCCCAATAGAAAAAATTGAAGCTATTGCGAAAAGAGTTTATCGGGCAAAGAATGTTGAATTTACTCCGGAGGCAAGACGTCAGATCCGTGATGCAGAGAAGTTGGGATATGGTCAATTGCCGATCTGTATGGCAAAAACACAATATTCTTTCACAGATGATCCGAATGTACTAGGTGCTCCTGAAGACTTTACCTTAACGGTAAGAAGTGTCAGAATATCTGCAGGAGCAGGTTTCCTTGTTGCCTTGACAGGAGATATTATGACGATGCCCGGATTACCCAAAGTGCCCTCTGCTGAAAACATTGATATTGATAAGGATAATAATATTCAGGGTTTGTTCTAATAAAGAGGGGTTATGTTATTATTACAGCCGGGGCAAGTTGCCTC
>JAMNZB010000052.1 GCA_023622515.1 Bacillota bacterium
TACCTACGACCCCCACTCCTGGATGTCTATCGTGAATGCTAAGTCCTATCTGAATTCCATTAACATGAAGCTGGCCGAAAAGTGCCCTGACTTGCGCAACCGGCTTAACAAAAATAAGGTTAAAGCGGTGACGGCTTTAACGAATCTGGAATTTGAGTATCAAAAGAAGTTTGCGTCATGCGAGAAGGAGAGTTTTGTTACAACCCACTATGCCTACGCCTATCTGGCTAGGGACTTTGGTCTCGTCCAATGGCCGCTGCAGGGTTTGACTAGTATGCAAGACCCCAGCTTAAAAACGATTAGTAAGGCCATTTACTACTGCCAAGCCAAGGGCATTGACACCATCTTCTATGAAAGCAAGACCGTCGGAAAAGGGGCGGAAGCCATTGCTGCGGAAATTGGCGGCGAGACCCAAACTCTAAATTCCATGGAATACAGTTCCTCCACGGAACAACTATCTTATCTTGAAATTATGCGCGATAACTTGGAAAAATTGTACCAAGCTATGAGGTGAAAAATGACTCCACAAAGTAACTCACAAATTATTTCTATAAAAGACCTAAGCTTTTCCTATACAGAAGACCCGGTGATTGTGCAGCTGGATTACATCCTGAAAAAGGGGGAAACATCAGCTATTGTAGGTGGTAACGGTAGTGGCAAGTCCACTTTTGTCAAGCTCATCCTGGGAGAACTCAAGCCCCAAGCCGGTACAATCAAAGTCTTCGGCCAAGATATCAGCCAAATCAAAGACTTTAGCGATTTTGGCTATGTCCCCCAAGTCAATGTCGTCGATACCGTAAGCTTCCCGGTTACCTGTGAGGAAATGCTCTCCATTAGCAACTACCGGAAGATGGGTGTGATTAAATTGCCGAGAAGAAAAGACTTGCAAAGATCAAGGGAGGCTCTGGCAAAGTTTAATCTGGAAGAATACGCCGGCGTACCTTTTAATGAGCTGTCAGGCGGGCTCCAGCAGCGGGTAATGATTGCCCTGTCCATGATGAATTCTCCTCGCTTGCTGATTCTGGATGAGCCGACTGCCGGTGTAGACCAGCAAAGTAAAATAGATTTTTTACATCTGCTGGAGGATTTGAAACAGAAAAATGAGCTCACCATCCTCATTGTTACCCATGAAATAGAATTTGTTCAAGAAACCTTATCGGTAGACTCTATCTATAAGATTGAGAAAGGAGCCTTAATCCATGTTTGAGTTTGAATTTATGAGGCGTACCATGCTTGTGGGCGTTCTCTTAGGTATCATGATTCCCCTTGTCGGGATTGTTATGGTGAATAGAAAGACCTCTATGATGGGCGATGCCCTCTCCCATACTGCTCTTGCCGGTGTCGCTTTGGGTTTAATCCTCAGCTTTGACCCCATGATTGGCGCTGTTATCATTTGTATTCTTGCCGCTTTTACCATTGAGGCTATCCGCAAACGCTTTCCTCAATACGGCGACATGGCCACCGCTGTTATCATGTCGACCGGCTTGGGTCTGGCCTCTATTCTTTCGGATTTCACTCCCGGCGGGAACACCCTGGAATCTTACCTCTTCGGCAGCATTTCAGCAGCAAGGCCTACCGATGTTGTGCTTATCAGTATTGTTTTTGCCTTGGTACTTCTAACCACGATAACGAACTACAGCGGCCTGCTCTATATTGCCATCAACCCCAACTTGGCACGCCTGGGCGGGGTAAATACGAAAGTGGTCGATAATCTTTTTACCCTTTTCAGTGCGATTGTTATTGCCGTTTCCAGCAAGGTGGTTGGCATCCTCCTTGTTGCCTCCCTGCTGGTCTTACCTGTTGCCACGGCCCTCTTACTTGCCCGATCTTACCGGCAGATGTACATAATCTCAACCTGCCTGGGCCTCCTTTACATGGTTCTGGGCTTAACGCTCTCTTGGCATTTGGATATCAAGCCGGGCGGGGCTATCGTCATTTTGGCTGTAGTGGGCCTCATTATCTTCGCTGTTATTGGCCGCTTCCGTAAAATTTCACGCCATGCCGGCGACAGATTAAAAGCCTAACCATGCCGGAGACAGATTAAAGGCTTGAAATGAAAGTAAAAATATGACTTTATTGATGGCCTGTAAGGGGAAATGGCAAAGGCTTTCCTTCTGCAATTTTTAACATTAGGATGTTTAAGCTTGTGCTACCATAGGTGTATGTTTTGGGAAACAGCCTATTTGTTTTCCGAAGAAAGGAATACATAACTCATGCCAGACCGTCCAGTCCATTCTCCCCGGGTCACCTTGCCTGCTCGCTCTCCCGCCGGCCATAGTCTCTGCCGCAGCTTGTTGCTGCTTCTTGCGGGCGGCTTCCTCCTCTACGGTATCTTTACAGGACAGGCTGCAGCTGTCTTTCAAAAAGCC
>JAMNZB010000077.1 GCA_023622515.1 Bacillota bacterium
CACCGATGTGGGGGATAACATCTTCGAGCCTTTTAGCGGCTCTGGCACTACCATTATGGCCGCCGAACAGTTAGGGCGAAATTGCTATGCCATGGAGCTTTCCCCGGGTTATTGCGATTTAGTTACCAAGCGCTGGGAACAGTTCACTGGGGAAACAGCAGTAAGGCAGGAGGTGTAAAAGATGCAGATAGAAAAAATACCGCTGGAGAAATTAAACCCGGCTAAATATAACCCACGCAAGGACTTAAAACCAGGAGATCCGGAATATGAGAAGCTCAAAAAATCCATGGAGACCTTCGGTTATGTGGAGCCCATCGTCTGGAACAAGCAAACAGGTAATATCGTATCGGGGCACCAAAGACTAAAGATATTACGGCACCAGGGCGAGGCCGAAATAGAATGTGTGGTGGTAGATACCGAAACTTGCTGATTTAATCAGCGAGCTGGATGATGGGATGTTCGACATCAGCATCACCGGTTTTGACGCCGCTGAAATTGAGCATCTGTTCAGCCAAATCCACGACAAGGATATCAAAGAAGACGATTTTGATGTGGACGGGGCTTTAAAGGAACCCGTTATCAGTAAGCCCGGTGACCTGTGGCTTTTAGGGAGACACCGGCTACTTTGCGGGGATAGCACCAAAGCCGAAACCTACGAAATACTTATGGGCGGCAAGCAGGCTAACTTAGTAGTGACCGACCCACCCTACAATGTCAATTTTACTGCCGGGAGTAAAAAGGAGCGGCTCATTAAAAACGACCACCAGCTAGACGGCGACTTTTATCAGTTTCTCCTCGCAGCTTTCAAAAATATCTATCGGCATTTAGCGGACGGCGGGGCCCTTTATGTTTTCCATGCGGATACCGAGGGGCTTAATTTTAGAAACGCTGTTAGGGAGGTGGGCTTTCACCTCTCCGGGGTCTGTGTCTGGGTAAAGGATTCTTTGGTGTTAGGACGTAGCGACTACCAGTGGCAACACGAGCCTATCATCTACGCTTGGAAGCCAACAGGTAGGCACCGTTGGTATGCAGATCGGAAGCAAACTACAGTCTGGCAATTTGATCGGCCCAAAAGGTCTGCGGAGCATCCCACCATGAAGCCGGTGGCTCTTTGCGGCTATCCGATTAGAAATAGCAGTGCTCCAAATGGCATTGTCTTGGACCCCTTCGGCGGCAGCGGCTCTACCTTGATCGCCTGCGAGCAACTGGACCGCACTTGCTACATGGCGGAGCTGGATGAAAAATACGTAGATGTGATTGTTAAAAGATATATTGAGCAGGTAGGCTCAGATGATGAAGTCTATTTGCTTAGGGCAGGAGAGAAGATTTCCCATAAAGATGCGCTATAAACCTTGCTATTCCTGTGGCTTTAAGTGATGTATAGACATACAAAAAACCACAGGAGGGGTTAAAAGTGACGAGAAAAGAACTGGTCAAAAAACTGGCTGAGCATTTAGAAGTTACATCAGCCTACCTAGGGGCGCCTACCTTTGCTTACCAGGTGGGGGATTACACCGTTGACCGCCGGGGCCGCATTCTAGATAGTGACGGCCGGGAACTGGAGCTAAATGCCTTATTAGCGGAAACTACGGAAAAGGGAAGGGAGGAAGGGAGCTTGGAAATTGCTGCCGAAGAAACGGCGACAAATTTGGAAGTGGAGTTGCCTCTAGAAGGCTACCAGGGGCAAAGTTTACGAAATCTGATGCATGTTATTTACAGTAGACAGCCTTTAATTAAAAAGGCGCTGGGGTTTAAAACCGATCTGGTGGATGAGAAAACCATCGCCGCCTTAAAGGAAAAGCCCATGGTTACGTTAGAGCATTTCCAAAGGGCCATGGAAGGGGTTAGCGTCCCCGGCATTGATATCAATTACGACAAGGAAATCATCACCTTTAAATTGGGCCCGGAGGGGGATAATCCAGGAAAGGTGGAAGCGGCGACAAAGCTATTTGGCCTGATCAACCTAAACGCCCGGCGGCTGAAACGAAATGTGTCCGCCAAGGTAAAGCCGACGGAGAATGAAAAATATAGCTTGCGGATCTGGCTCTTAAGGCTGGGGATGATCGGGGATGAATATAAACTGGCCCGAAGGGTGCTTCTTAAAAACCTTTCCGGCAACAGTTCTTTTAGAAGGCCGGTGAAGGGGGAAGCGGTCAATGCCTAAACCTAAATGTAAACTTATCGGCGAAGACGGCAATATTTTTAATCTTATGGGTATCGCCAGCCGAATATTAAAAAAAGCGGGCTTAAGGGAAGAAGCGGAGGAGATGATCAAAAGGATACAAAACTCCGGCAGCTACCATGAGGCTTTGGGGATCATCATGGAATATGTGGAGGTGGAATAGGCCTCCAAAAAGCGGTGCAGCCTTAAATGGCCGCCTTGGGGAGGTTTAGGGGAACATATCGTTAATTTTCGCTTATATGCCTTGACTTACCTGTGTTTGTAAGTGATGTATAGACCTACCAAAAACACAGGAGGTCGACAGGCATGAAAAATTTAACCTTTGGCATCGAGATCGAACTGACGGGGGTCAGCCGGGAGAGGGCGGCAAAAACGGTGGCCGAGCATTTTGGTACCCATGCCCACTACATCGGCGGCGGCTACGACAAATGGCAGGTTGCCGGTAGCGATGGCCGCAGTTGGACGATTGTTAACGATTCCAGCATCAGGCCCCAGGCAAAGCGGCAGGGCAGGAGGGTAGCAACCGGGGCCGACTTCCGGGTGGAGCTGGTCTCGCCCATCTGCCGCTACGAGGATATTGAAACGGTGCAAAAGCTCATTAGGGCTTTAAGGGAAGCGGGGGCTTTTGCCAACAGGACCTGTGCCATTCACCTACATGTGGGCAAAGATAGATTTAGCGCCCGGACGCTCAGGAACTTGGTGAACATTGTGGCCAGCAAAGAGGACTTGATTTACCAAGCCCTAAACGTTTATAGGGATAGGGAACAGCGCTACTGCCAGAGAGTAAGCGGCCATTTCTTGGTGGAGCTAAATCGCCAAAAGCCAAAGGAGTTGGAGCAGTTGGCCGACATCTGGTATGCCGGTTACAATGGCCGCCGCAGCGCCCGGTATCATTCCAGCCGCTACCACGGGCTGAACCTGCACTCGGTTTTTTACGGGCCCACAGTGGAGTTTAGATTTTTCAACGGCACCACCCATGCCGGGAAAGCCAAAGCCTACATCCAGTTTTGTTTAAGTGTTTGTGCCCAGGCCCTAAGCCAAAGAAGCGCCAGCGCCAAGAAGACCGTAACCACCAACCCCAAGTACACCTTTAGGACCTGGCTTTTGAGACTGGGGATGATCGGGGATGAATTTAAAACAGCCAGGCTGCATCTGCTGGCCAACCTGGAAGGGGACAGCGCTTTTAGAAACGGCCGACAGGCGGTAGGGTTTTAAGGCCCGGCCAAATTAGGCAAAGGTGGTGGGAAGGTTGTACATACGAGTGATTACCAGGGACGGGGAACGGGTTGTAGTGGCCAAGGATGCGCTGGGGGTGTTTGCAGAGCTAAAAAGTTTTGCTTTCGTGCCCCCGGCCATGACGGTGGAAGATTATATGAAGGAAATGGCCCATAGTGTTTGGACCTTTTACGGTAAGGGAGTCCAGATTACGGGGGACACTTTAGCGCAAAGGGCCCAAAACGCCTACCGCAAATTTGTGGATTTGGGGTTTTTGGTTGAGATTTCAAAAGAAGATGCCTTGAGGCATTTCGGTTTAAGTCAAGCGGAAGCGGACAAAAAAGATATTGCCGGTTTAAGAAGCGGTGATTAATAGGGCTTGCTAAATCCTTCCTTTTGGGTGATAGATGTTATTGAAAGGGGGTTTTCCCATGTATTATTTTGCTTACGGCAGTAACCTTCACCGGGAGCAGATGCAGGAACGCTGCCCGGATTCAGAGCCGGTGGCCAAAGCCAAACTTGAAGGATACCGGCTTTGTTTTAACCGGGTAGCCGACATTGTTGAAGATGAAGGGTCTATGGTTTGGGGGGCGATTTACACCGTTTCACAAGGGGATATTAAAAGCCTGGATCGCTATGAAGGCTATCCCAGATTTTACGACAAGTTAGATGTGGAAGTGGAAGATGACCAAGGTAAGGTTTACCTGGCTTTTGTTTACGTGATGACCTCCAAAGGGTGCCAGGAGCCAAGCGATAGTTACTACCGGATCATTGAGGAAGGTTACCGGGATTGGGGACTGGAGCTAGAACCGTTGCAACAGGCCTTAATAGAAAGCCGTCAGCGGACCCCCTTTGGCTCCAGTGAGGCCAAACGGTGGGGGTAGGGATGAAGGCTTCGGTGCGGTAAACAGGGGCCCAAAAGGGCAAAGCTGCGGGGGAGGGGTAGGGATGGATAAATTCTTTTCCCAGAAATACTGTGATCGCTGCGGCCAAAGTTTGCAAGCAGGCCGGGTCATGTCCATGTTCAACCGGGACTGCCTCTGCCTTGATTGCAAGGAAAAAGAAATGAAAGATAAGGACTACAAATTGGCGCAGAAGGCCGAAAGGGAAGCGATCAAAAAAGGTGATTTTAATTTTCCGGGTATCAGGAAATAAGCCTTGACTTACCTGTGTTTATAAGTGATGTATAGACCTGCCGCAAGGCACATCACTTTTAGGGGGTTTTCATCATGACAAGCAAATTTCACATCGGCCAGACAGTTTTGAACTTCGGCTACCTCGCCAAAGTAGACGGGTTTCACGAAGGGACAGGGGATCCAATCCTTCGGCATTTTTACAATGATGGCAGCCGCTGGATTGCCGATGCTGCCAAGTGCCAGCCGGTGAAAGAAACCGCTGAACTTTGGCGACATCAAGACGGCTTGGTAAACCTTAGATAGGCGGGGAGTTTAAAAGGAGCCTGCGGGCTCTTTTTTCCTTGGGATTTATCTGATAAATCTTTGCAAATGGCCTTGCTATTATGTGTGTTCTGAGTGATATATAGACTACCAAAAACACATAGGAGGCGCGAACATGAAAGACTTACTAGAAAGAACAAGGGAAGAACTGGCAGGCTGGCCCCAGGAGCTAATACCGGGAAACTTGGAAGAACTGATAGAGAGGCTTTACGATACTGACAACCGGAAGGTGGGCAGGCTGGCGAGGAAAGAAGAAGAGCGAGGGGAATTCAGCTTTGGGCTGATCAAGGCGGTTAAGGAAACAATCCAGCAAAAAAACAGGCTGGATCAGGCCCCGGCAAGAAGTTATCAGGAAGCAAGAATTGACCAGATCAGATTTATTCAAACCTCAAGCGGCAGAAAGCCCCGGCGCTGGAGCCGCTAATAGATTGGACTAAAATATGAAGCCACAGAGCCTACGGGCTCTTTTTTTATGGGAGGTGAAAGCGATGGCGACACGGGGAAGGAAACCGAAACCTACCGCCCTAAAAGTGCTGGAGGGCAATCCCGGTAAAAGACCGCTCAATAAAAATGAACCCCAGCCGGAAAGAAAGGCTCCTCGCTGTCCGTCATGGCTGGAGCCGGAGGCAAAAAAAGAGTGGAAAAGGATGGCCAAAACCTTGGAAACCATCGGGGTTCTAACCCAGGTGGATAAGGCTGCCTTTGCCGGATACTGCCAGGCCTATGCCCGCTGGAAAGAAGCCGAGGAGTTTTTGTCGAAACATGGCACCATCTTTAAAACCCCTTCCGGCTATATTCAACAGGTGCCCCAGGTATCCATTGCCCAGACTTATCTTAAAACCATGAAGGATTTTTGCTCCGAGTTTGGGCTGACACCGGCTGCCAGAACCCGGATAAAGGTAGATCAAGAGGCGGCAAGTCCCGATGACCCCATGGACGCCCTACTGAGGGTGCCTAAATAGTGTTTTTCGACCAGGACAAAGCGGAGAGGGCGGTTAAATTTATCAGCCTGCTCAATCACACTAAAGGGGTCTGGTATGGCCAGCCTTTTGAATTGCTACCATGGCAGGATAAAATAATCCGGGATGTTTTTGGAACCGTCAAAGAAGATGGCTACCGGCAGTACAATACGGCCTATGTGGAAGTGCCCAAGAAAAATGGTAAAAGCGAGCTGGCCGCGGCGGTAGCCCTTTATCTTACCTGCGGGGATGGGGAATGGGGAGCTGAAGTTTACGGCTGCGCCGCCGATAGGCAGCAGGCCTCTATTGTGTTTGATGTGGCGGTGGATATGGTGGAGCAATCACCGGCCTTAAAGAAAAGAATCAAGCCGGTCCTTTCCAGGAAAAGACTGGTTTACATGCCCACTGGCAGTTTCTATCAGGTGCTTTCTTCGGAAGCCTATACCAAACATGGTTTTAATGTCCATGGAGTGGTCTTTGATGAGCTGCATGCCCAGCCCAATCGTCAGCTTTATGATGTGATGACCAAGGGTAGCGGGGATGCCAGGATGCAGCCCTTGTTCTTTTTAATTACTACCGCCGGAACGGATCGGAATTCCATCTGCTTTGAGGTGCATCAGAAGGCGGAGGATATCCTAAGGGGGAAAAGAATGGACCCTACCTTTTATCCGGTGATCTACGGTATTGAGGAGGGGGAGGATTGGGGCGATGAGAAGGTCTGGTATAGGGTAAATCCCTCTCTGGATCATACCATCGACATTGAAAAGGTGCGGGCCGCCTACACAAGTGCCAAGGAAAACCCGGCAGAGGAAAACCTATTTCGGCAGCTTAGGCTTAATCAATGGGTGAAGCAGTCGGTGCGCTGGATGCCCATGGAAACTTGGGAGAAGTGCAATCACCCGGTGGATCCGGAACGGCTTAAAGGCAGGGTCTGCTATGGTGGCTTGGATTTATCTAGCAGCATAGATATCACCGCCTTTGTGCTGGTATTCCCACCGGTGGAGGATGATGGTAAATACTATGTTCTCCCCTATTTTTGGCTGCCGGAGGAGACCTTAGAACTAAGAGTGCGGCGGGATCATGTGCCTTATGATGTTTGGAAGCAGCAGGGGTATTTGTTAACTACCGAAGGGAATGTAATCCATTATGGCTTTATTGAAAAATTTATCGAGGATTTAAACACAAGGTATCACATTAAGGAGATCGCCTTTGACCGCTGGGGGGCGGTGCAGATGGTGCAGAACTTGGAGGGTGCCGGGTTTACGGTGGTGCCCTTTGGCCAGGGATATAAGGATATGAGCCCGCCCACAAAAGAGCTAATGAAGCTAACCTTGGAGGGGAAAATCGCCCATGGCGGCCATCCGGTGCTTTCTTGGATGATGGATAATATTCATATCCGCACCGATCCGGCGGGGAATATAAAGCCGGATAAAGCCAAGTCAACGGAGAAGATTGACGGGGCGGTGGCCATGATTATGGCTCTTGATCGGTGTATCCGGAATGAGGGAAATAGGGATAATTCGATTTATGATGAGCGGGGGCTGTTGATTTTATAATTTTTTTAAAGAAACCCCTTGAAAAAAAGATACCTTTGGGCTAAAATATAATTAACCAAAAGGTTAAGTTAGCTAAAAGGTTAAGTCGGGTGGGATGAGGGGTGTGAGATTTAAATACAGAAAACCATCATTGGAGAGGTATTTTAATGATTTTAACTTAATGAGAAGAAAGATCGGGAATGATTTAGCTAGAGGAGCTAAGAAGCGGCATGATCAATTAAGAGCAGCAGCAAATTTTAGTATCTATCTTGATACGGGGCTTGGAAAACCCCACCCGCTGTATGAAAACTTACAGGGGTGTTATGGGATCAGTATTTCCGGTAATATCAGGCTTGTTGTTAAACCAGATGTGGAAAGTTTGGATCCCCAGTCGTTAAAAGAATGCGATGTGGTCATTATAGAGGGGGTGATGGATTATCATGGCCAAAAACATGAATGGCTTATCCCGTGAATTTATTATTCACCCGGGAGAAACATTAAAAGAAATTTTGGAAGACAGGCAGATGAGCCAGAAGGAGCTTGCCATACGAACTGACGTAACAGAACCGCATGTCAGCAGTATAGTTAACTGCCAAAAAGCCATCTCTGTTTCCTATGCTAAAAAACTGGAATACGCTTTAGGCATTGATGCTAGCTTTTGGGTTAATCTGCAGGCCAATTACGATAAAGAATTAGCAGATTTCGAGGAAATTAACGGGATTTCCGACCAGGAACTTGAGATCCTAAAGAGGCTTAGTAGTATAGTGAAGCATCTAAAAGAGATAAGGATATTAGAACCGGAAGCCCATGGACCAATGCTTGTCATTAGCCTCAGAAGATTTTTAAACATTAGCAGCCTAACTCGGATACCCCAGATTTCCCAAACAGGGGCTTACCGTCTAGCCACAGCAACAAATATTGATCCTTTTGTTTTATTTACCTGGCTGAGGATGTGCGACTTGATTGTCAAGGACCAAGAAACAGAGCAAGGGTTGGATATTGACAGATTAAAGGATAAGGTCCCTTTGATTAAAGAACTGATGTTTGAAGATGTGACCGCTATCCAGCCCCGATTAAAAACCTATCTGGCTGAGTGTGGTATCAAGTTTTCTATTGTAAAAAATTTTCGAGGCGCTCCGGTTCAGGGTGTGATCAAAAGGAATAGTGATGGTACCCTTAATTTGCTCATGACCACCAGACGTAAATTTGCCGATATATTTTGGTTCACATTTTTCCACGAAATCGGCCATATCATAAACGGTGACATTGATGATAAACTGGTTGATTACGATTTTGCCAAAGGTGAGGCGGAGGATCGAGCGGATATGTTTGCGGCAAATATCTTGATTGACCCGGCAGCATATGAGGGTTTTGTGGCAAAAAAGGATTTTACGCTATCCTCTATCAAAGGATTTTCAGTCGAACAGAACATCCCCGCCTATATTTTAATAGGTAGGTTACAAAGAGATAGGCATTTAGGGTATTATCAATACTCGGATGAAAAGGTCAAATATGTGCTCGGGGAAGGTTAGATAATTTTAGTTGAAATTGGGGGAGGGAAAAATGACAAAGGAACAAGAATTAATGCGCTATCTCCACAAAAAAGTGTTTGATCCAATTCTGGATTCGCCAGATGCCCCGTCCAATATAAAAAGTGGTGTAAACCTTACAATAGCAAGAATGAGCAGATTGAGTGCTGAAAAGATGGTTCAATACTTTTGGTCTGCCCTTGCCACAGATAATGCAATCAAATTTTCCAAGAAAATGAAAGCAGAGGGTCTAACACGTTTTGAGGATGTAATGGAGGAATTTAGGGATAAGTTTAATGATGAATGGCTTAGAGCCTAGAATCTAAGGTACAGGTTCACACAAGAATACAAACTGGCTTCAGCCAGGAAGACTGAGGTTATGAGATGGGAGTCGCCTTCTGTGGCGGCTTTCATTGTGTTTTTTTATACCCGGTTTTTAGGAGGTGAAACCCTTTGTATGAAAATACCCATTCTGTCCAGTCTGTTTAAAGACCGGGGCAGCCCCAGAAACAGCTTTTGGCAAAATGCCTATGCTTTTTTCTTTGGCCCCACACCTAGCGGCAAAACGGTCAATGAAAGAACCGCTATGGCTACCTCAGCAGTATATGCCTGTGTGCGGGTGTTATCGGAAACCATCGCCTCCCTGCCCCTTCATCTCTACCGGCGAACGGGTGAGGGCAAGGAAAGGGCTGTAAATCACAATTTATATCACCTGCTCCATGACGAGCCAAATCCTGAGATGACTTCATTTGTGTTTAGAGAAACACTGATGGGTCATCTTTTACTTTGGGGAAATGCCTACGCTCAAATCATCCGAAACGGGCGGGGGCAGGTGGTGGCCCTTTACCCGTTGCTCCCGGACCGGATGGAGGTGGGCCGCACAGAAAAAGGGGAGCTTTTTTACTGCTACCAAAAAGATGGCCGGGATTATCTTTTGCGCCCGGATGAAGTGCTCCATGTGCCGGGATTAAGCTTTGACGGTCTGGTGGGTTATTCCCCCATCGCTATGGCCAAAAACGCCATCGGTATGGCGCTCGCCACGGAAGAGTACGGCTCCCGGCTCTTTGCCAACGATGCCCGGCCCAGTGTGGTGCTGGAGCACCCCGGCATCTTAAAAGACCCGGCCAAGATCCGGGAAAGCTGGAACAAGATCTACCGGGGCAGCGAAAACGCCCACAAGGTGGCGGTATTGGAGGAAGGGATGCAGGTTAAAACTTTAAGCATGCCTCCGGAGCAGGCCCAGTTTTTAGAGACCAGGAAGTTTCAGATTGAAGAAATATGCCGTATCTTTCGGGTGCCGCCCCATCTGGTGGCTAATTTGGAACGGGCCACCTTTTCTAATATCGAGCACCAATCCATCAGCTTTGTGGTCCATACCATCAGGCCCTGGTTGGTGCGGCTGGAGCAGGCTTTTAATAAATCTCTCTTTACCGGGCGGGAAAAGGGCGAGCTATTTGCCAGCTTCGTGGTGGACGGTCTTTTAAGGGGGGATTATGAATCCCGCATGAAGGGTTACGCCATCGGTATTCAAAATGGCTTCATGTCGCCCAATGATGTGAGAAGCCTGGAAAACCTAAACCCCATCCCGGAAGAAGAAGGGGGCAGCACCTATATGGTCAACGGCAACATGTTAAAGCTCAAAGATGTGGGCGCTTATATCAAAGAAAGGGGTGAGAAGGATCAAGAAGTTTTGGAACTGGGTTAAAAACGAAACCGGCAGATCCCTTTATTTAGACGGCTACATTGCCCCGGAAAGCTGGTTTGAAGATGAAGTAAGCCCTAAGGAATTTAAAAGAGAACTGGAAGCAGGGACAGGTGATATCACCGTCTGGATTAATTCTCCGGGGGGTGATTTTTTTGCCGCCTCCCAGATCTATACCATGTTAAAAGAATACCCGGGAGAGGTATTGGTAAAAATCGACGGTATTGCCGCCAGTGCGGCCGCGGTGATCGCCATGGCCGGAGATCTGGTCCTCATGTCTCCTACGGCCATGCTGATGATCCATAACCCGGCCACCTTTGTTTGGGGAGAAGAAGGGGATATGCAAAAAGGCATGGAGATGCTTATCGAGGTTAAGGAGGCCATCATTAACGCCTTTGAAAATAAGACGGGGCTGACAAGAAAAGAGATCTCTAAAATGATGGACGCCGAAACCTGGTTTTCCGCCGGGCGGGCGGTGGAGCTAAAATTTGCCGACGAGATTCTTTACAGCGGAGCCCCGCCCCAGGTGACGGATTTTATGTTTGACAGGGTGACGGTGGTCAATGCGCTAATGCAAAAACTGCCGGGCGGCTGGAACTAATAAAGTAAGGAGGAAAAAACGTGAGCAAAATCATAGAACTGCGGGAGAAAAGGGCCAAGGTGTGGGAGCAGGCCAAGGCTTTCCTTGATGAAAAACGGGGGGAGGACGGCCTGCTATCGGCGGAGGATACCAAGACTTACGAGAAGATGGAGGCCGAGGTGGTGAGTTTAGGAAAAGAGGTGGAGCGTCTGGAGCGCCAAGCGGCCATTGATCTGGAACTTTCCCGGCCTACCAGCCAGGCTCTAACCGGCAGACCGACCACGGGCGGGGAGGAGGATAAAACCGGCCGGGCCTCCGGTGAATACGAGAAAGCCTTCTGGAACGCCATGAGGCGGCCTGTGGTAAACGAGTCCGATCGGCAATCTTTAACTGTAGGCACAGATTCCGAAGGGGGCTACCTGGTTCCCGATGAGTTTGAAAGAATCTTGATCGAGGCCCTGGAAGAAGAAAACATCATGCGCACCCTGGCCAAGATCATCAAAACTTCTTCCGGGGACAGGAAGATTCCGGTGGTGGCTTCCAAGGGTAGCGCCACCTGGGTGGATGAAGAAGGGCCCATTTTAGAGTCCGGCGATACCTTTACGCAAGTCTCCATCGGGGCCTTTAAACTGGCTACCATGATTAAGGTTTCCGAAGAACTTTTAAACGATAGCGTCTTTGATCTAAGTAGCTACATCGCTAAAGAGTTTGGCCGCCGGATCGGGGCCAAGGAGGAGGAAGCCTTTTTCATCGGGGACGGGGAGGGGAAACCCACCGGCATTTTTAACGGCAGCGGGGGCGCGGAGCTGGGAGTAACGGCGGTTAAGGCAACTGAAATTACTGCCGATGAGCTTTTGGATTTGTTTTATTCCCTGAAAGCCCCCTACCGCAAGAAGGCTGTCTTTGTGATGAATGACGCCACTGTAAAGGCTATCAGAAAGCTAAAAGACGGCACCGGCCAATACCTCTGGCAGCCTTCTATTACCGCCGGGGAGCCGGACACTCTGCTGAACAGGCCGGTTAAGACTTCCGCCTATATCCCCACCCTAGAAGCGGCGGCCAAGGTGATCGCCTTCGGCGATTTCGGCTACTACTGGATTGCCGATCGGCAGGGGCGGGCATTTCAAAGACTAAACGAGCTTTACGCCGTTACCGGGCAAATCGGTTTTAAGGCCACCCAGCGGGTAGACGGCAAGCTAATTCTAGCCGAAGCCGTTAAATTCTTACAGATGAAGGCGTAGGTGAAAACCCATGAGCAATGTAAAAAACTACAGCATCCAGGGCGGGGAAAAATGGGTGGTGGAAGGAGAGCTGGAGCTTACTAGAAATGGTAGGCTCCTTTTTAATGGTCAGGAATTAAGGCCGGTAAAGGGACCGGCAGATAGCGGGGCCGGCACCATCGCCGAGTTAAAGGCTGATTTTAATGCCCTCCTAGAAAAACTTTACGGTGCCGGGATCGTGGTGGCCGATAAAACGGCTCTGGAAGAAGCAATCCTCTCTGCACTAGAGCTTTTAGACGGGGCGGCGGTGGGTGAAGAGCCGGGGCAGTATCCGGAAGTTGCCTATAACACCCTTTTAGCAGCTATTGAAACTGCCCAAGGTGTGGCTGATGGAAAGGGCATTACCCAAAGCCAGGCGAACACGGCCACCGAAGTTTTGGGGGTAGCCAAGGCGACCTTCGAAGAAGCGGTAATAGTATCGGCGGGCTGATAAAGGAGGTGATGGGTGTATGCCGGTAACCTTGGAAGAAGTAAAACTATATTTGCGTCTAGATTGTGATGAAGAAGATACGCTCATCACTAATTTTATCTCTGCTGCCAAAGAGATCTGTGAAGATATTTTAAGATATCCCTTGTCGGAATTTGACGAAATCCCGGCGGTGGTCCGGCAAGCCCTGCTCTACTGTGTGGCCAATATGTACGAAAAAAGGGAAGGAAGCCATTACTACCTGAAAAACGAGGGCGGCGGTATTTTAGAGACGGTAATGGTGATGAAGCTGATGCTTTCTAATTTGCGCAGGAAGGAGTGGTGAAGCTGATGGAAATTGGGGATTTAAGGCACCGCATAACCTTCCAAAAACTCGTCACCACCGTTAACGACAGCGGCTTTGAGGACAATGTTTGGGAGGATTACAAAACCATTTGGGCGGCGCTTTCAAACCTTCATGGTCGAGAATACTATGCCGCCGCTGCCGTTCAAGCCGAAAACACGGTGAAGTTTACCATCCGCTATCTGCCGGATATAGATACCGCCATGAGGATCTCCTTTCGGGATAAAAGCTATGACATAAAGGCTATCGATAACATCAGATACCAAAACCGCTTTATAGAAATCAAGGCCCAGGAGGTGAAGGCCGGTGGCTAAGGTGGAGTTAACGGGTATGGAAAACCTTATTGCCGAGGTGGAGAAGTTGGGTGTCCAGGGAAGCCGGATTGAAAATAGGGCCCTCAGGGAAGCGGGGGAGGTGGTCCGGGGGGCCATTGAAAAAGAAGCCCCTAAAAGAACCGGAACCCTAAAGGAAAGCATCAAAGCCTCCGGGGTGCGCACCAGGGAAGGTATGAAACAGGTGCTGGTAGGCCCCGGGGATGCGGGCTGGTACGGCAAGTTTGTGGAATTTGGCACCGTCAAGATGAAAGCCAATCCCTTCATGGCCCGGGGCTATGAAACCTCCAAAGAAGAAGCGGTAGAAAAAATAGCGGAGGAGCTAAAAAAGGGGTTGGGGCTATGAGTATTAATGAAAAGGTGATGGCTGCCTTGGCCGGGGTAGGGGTGCCGGTACGC
>JAMNZB010000051.1 GCA_023622515.1 Bacillota bacterium
GGCTCTTCTTCAGCGGTCGTTGGCGGAGTCGGCTCCCCTGTCGTTTCTTCAGTCAAACTGGGCTCCGGCTCCTCGGTCGGGAAGTTCTCCTCCGGGGTCACATAGACCTGGGGATTACTGCTTCCAACCGGCAAACCATCTACCGGCTCCCACAAAGTAGCCCCGATCATAAAGCTGGCCAAATGGCTAAAGGTCAGCCTACCCTCTTCATCAAGGCTATATTCAAAAGGAAGCAGAGGGTCACCCATATTTTGGATGGTCCACTCGACCTCCTCCGGGTAAATATATAGCTTCTGCCCGTCTCCCAGTTCTATGTAGGCCGATAACTGCCATTCAGAAACATGTTCGGCAGAAGGCTCCAGCTCTTCGGCTTCAATCTCAAAGCCGGTAAAGTTCTTGGGCAGGCGGATAAGCTTGGGTTCCTTCTTTTCTATGGCCTCAAGGTCAATTTTCTCTTCAATTAGGCTTGTTGAAGGGAAAAACTGAACACTAAGATAGGACCTGCCCTCTCCCCCGTCAGGGGTAAATTGCCCGATGCTGATTCTGGTAAAGTTCGGATGTAAGAGCTTATCCCGCATACTCTCATCCTCTAACCAGCTCTCCAGCATGTCATCAATATCAATGTCTTCATCCGAGTAGAGGAGTTCGTGGTCTGTAAAGGGGTAGCCACTTTGGCTCTCCTCGCCCCAAAAGATACTCTCCAAAGCCCGGTAATTAGCCAGCTCTTGCAGGCTATCATCGTAGCTAATGGGCGGCAGACCATAGCTTGCCCGGATTTGGTTAATGGCCTTCAGGACATCATCTAAGAAGTTATCATCCCTTGTCCCGTCCGGATTTTCTTCCGGCCGCTCTGTGAATTCGCCTCGGAAGCGGAGTTCAAAACCGTATTCTTCCTCTTCTACAGCTTCTTCCGGCTCGCTTGCGCTTGGTTCAGGCGTGGGCTCCGCAGTTTGACCGGCGGTCTCTTCGCCGGTGCTCTCTTCCGACTCGGGATTTGCCGGGGCTGTTGCTTCCCCTTCGCCCTCCGGATCGGGCTGGCCCGGACCGGCTTCTCCTTCAGGGGAATCGGCTCCACCCTCCCCGGCGGACTCTTCAGGCGGACTGTCATCCGCCTCTTCTGCAGGCTCCGGGTCATCATCTTCTGCAAGATCCTGTTCCGGCTTATCATTCCCCTCCCCCGGGACTTCCTCTGCATCCTCTTCGTCATTTCCTTCCGCCTCAAGATTTTCTGCTAGAAGATAGCGGTCTCCAAAAAGGCTGAGGAAGGAGAAAGCCCAAGTAAAAAGGAGGCTCACTCCAAGAAGAAGGGCAAGTAGCTGCATTTTTGCTTTCCGCTTTGGCCTTGTTCGAATCATCATGGATACCTCCGATTAAGTTATATTTCTCTAATATTGTTTGTCGCTTGTCTTTACTCTCCGCTCTTTCTATCTAATTCTCCTAATACTTGTTCTTTCTTTTGCTTGTTATCCTAATACTTTTGTTCCTTCTTTTGCTTGCCTCACTTCTTGCGGTCAGCCCTCTAAAAACTCACCCTGGGGTCTTTAGCTTGTTATCTAGCCCTCAAAGTCTTCCGGATGGTCGGCCCGGTAGCGCAGATAAAGGGGGTCATCGGCAGGAATATCCACTTCTTGGACCAAGTCACCGGCCACTAAAATGCGGTAGGCGGAAACCCCGTAAATGTAGGGGGCGCAGGTAACCAGGAGCATCTTGTCACCGGTCATGCGTTCATAGTTGTATTGGCCTAGATAGTAGGGGTGGCGCTCCATATATTCCCCTTCTTCCACAAGTTCCACTTCCGTTGCCCTGTAAATAAAGCGTTTTCCATTCAAGTAATTGTCTACATAGAAGGGGTCGCCTACCTGCATCTCATCAAGGTAGAGGGAACCGCTTGTTTTAGTCAGTACCCGGTGGATGTAGATGGAGTCCAGATAACGGTCGGAATCGCCATAGGAAATGGGGACCATGCCTGAACCCCAGTCCAGCAGGCGCAGAAAATTCTCCGCCTCGTCGTAGAGGACACTGTGGGTACCGATAGAGGGAATGACCACCCTGCCCATAAGGTCAGGAAAATAGACTTCATTTAGAAAGTCGGTTTCTTGGTTTTCTACAAACCGGTAGCCAAGGGCCTCTTTGTCTTCAACAAAAACAATATATTTCGAGCCGGTAAAGGCCTTTTTCAAGCTATAGACAGCCTGCAAAAGGCCGGTCTTGCCGGACAAAATTTCTTGCCCGCCTCCGGCATGGATAAGATAGGCTTGTTCAGCCAGCAGGGGGGTTAGGAAAAAAGATAGGCCCAGGGCAAGCAGGAGACAAAGGGACAGGTATTTTACCTTGCCGGCCTTTTTTGTTCTCACTCTTTCATTATTGCCCGGACCTTTTATTTGGCGCTCATTTTGCAACATATTTTCACCATACGGACAGTTAGCTAGGCTGTCACTTTCGTATTTGCAGCTAACGCTATTTTCTTCTGCATTTCCCTAAATAGTAGCATATCCGGCAGCAGGAAATGTAGCAAAATGATTAAATTTTCGAAGCTGATTTATTTGAATTTTAAATCAAATTTAAAATCAAGCGCATGGATGGAATCCTAGGGGCTGAAGCCTAGCTGATCCCGTTCTCCGTTTTATAGCGGATATAGAAGGCATCATCTTCCGGAATATCAATGATGCTTGTCACCTCACCATAGACCAAAATCCGCCGCTCTGACGCAGCATAGATAAAGGGGTCGCAAGTAACCAGCATGGAAATCTGGCCGGGCAGGGGTTCGTAGCCGTCTGTTACGAAACGGGTCAGGTAGGTTTCCTCAGTGACATTCTCGTTAATTCTCGTATTGTAGATATAACGTTTACCAATACGATAGTCGTCAATATAGAAGGGGTCATTTTCCTGCATTTCGCCCATGTAGAGCATGCCGGCTTCCTTGGTTAAGACCCGGTGGCCTAAGATGACATTAAGCCCCTCTTCAGACATATCTTTCATAAAGGGAACGATACCGAAGCCATAGTAGAGGGTGTCATCCGTGCTGTCGGCGCAGAGGGGGCCACTGGTCCCGATTGAGGGTATGACAAGGCGGCCCATCGTTGTAGGATGTTGTTTTTCCACATAATCAAAGCTGAGGGCGTTATCGACAAAATTAGGCCTTCCCCCCTTGTCTTCAACAAAGCCGATATCGTCCTGGCCGGCCGTGCCCAGGCTCAGCTTGTGAAAGGCCGAGAAGGTCTCGTCCACAGCATTTTGAACCTTTCCCACCGCCAGGCGGTATTGGTTGGTCTTTTCTCTTAAAGCAATCTCTTCTTCCGTCTTGCCGCTTTTTCCGGATAAAAGGAAGAGGGCAGCAACCCCGATAGCAGCAAGAATAAGGATTCCTAAAAGGAAGGGGAGGACAGAAGCTTTCTTTTTCCCCTGTCTTCTTTCGGGCCGGCTTTGCGCGGGGCGCGGCTCACTTGGCGTGTAGCCGGGATAGGGTTCCAGAGGCCTTGTCCGCATGGATTCCGCCCTCCGGGCAGGACCTCTTACCGGGCCTGTTTGCCGGTCCGGCACCGGGGCTCGCCCTCCCGGTCTTTGCGGTGGTCTTTGCGGCGGTCTTTGCGGCGGAAAAGGAGCTTGCCCCCGTCCTGTTTGCCCGGTAAAAGTCCTTCGTTCACCTGCCGGTCCCCTTGCCGGCCCCCCGGCTTGAGGGCCGGGTCTGCTTCCGCCCGCAGTATTTTGCAGGCGGGGGTCAGGCGGTCTTCTATTCATATCGTCATCATACATATTATTGTCCATATCTTTTCCTTCATCTATTCTCGTTATGGCGCATATTCCTTTGTAATTTTAACTACTCTTGCAAGTATTTCAAGCAAGAAGCGGCCTTACTCATTCCCATCGATCCATCAGGCCCGGGGGGCTGCAAAACGGTGGGCTTTTTCTTCTCCCCTCAAAACACGGGCTATGCCCATAGCCAGAGCCTTCATCTCTTGTTCACCGGCATAGACATAGACAGGGGCAATGAAGGAAATGCGCTTCTTAACTTCTTCGCAAAGATCTTCCCAATAGGCCATCCCCCCGGTAAGGAGAATACCGTCTACTCTGCCGCAAACATCCGCGGAAAGGAGGGCAATATATTTGGCAATCTGCAGGCCCATCGCCTCCATAACCAGCCTCGCTTCTTGGTGACCGGCCCGCACCATTTCCGCTACTTCCAGAGAACTGTTCGTGCCCAGATAAGAAACCAAGCCGCCCCGGCCGATTTGATAGGACCGCAGACCCTCGCTCCCCTCGGCATCGCAAATATCCGCACAGGCAAAAACGTCAAGGCTGCCCGCCCGCTCTGTTGAGAAGGGGCCCTCTTGGCCGGCAATCGTATCAATCATCCGCCCCTTATCCTGGATATTGAGAGAAATGCCCCCGCCCAGGTGGGCGCAGATGAGGGTTAAGTCTTCGTAGTTTTTCCCTACTTGCCGGGCATGGTGGCGGGCTATAGCCCGGGTGTTTAAGGCATGGGAAAAGGCTACTCTGGGCCATTCCTTAATGCCGGAAAGCCTGGCTTCCGCTATCATTTCATCAACGGATACGGCATCGTAAATCCAGGCCGGAACCCCGTATCTCTTGGTAATTTCATTGGCCATGAGTCCACCTAAATTTGACCCGTGCAAGCCGGCATAGCCATAGCGCAAGGCTCGGCTAAGGGCCTCATCAACAAGATAGGCGCCGGCCTTCAGAGGGGGAAGCATACCGCCACGGGCGGCTATGCCATCAAGGTCTCCGGGGCTCAGTTTATGCTTTTCCAAGACAGCAAACATGTCCTTGTTGCGCAAGTCAAGCTGGTCATAGATGCCGGCAAAATCTTTTAAATCCTCACGTGAATAGCGGACAGTTTCCGTAAATTGCTCTACTTCATCCTTGTATAGGGCAAATTTTGTTGAGGTAGAGCCGGGGTTGATGACAAAAATCAGCATCCTGTTTTCTCCTTCGTAAAGCGCAATAAAAATTTATGGGAATAAGGCCAGGGCGTATTCAAGAACATCCTCAAGGCTATGCCCGCCAAAGTAAGTAACGGTAACCACTTCCCTGCCATCCTGCAAGAGGATGTGAACATAGGGGCGGTCTTCTCCTGCCCGCTTACCGCTTTCCACTTTAAGAAGGAGGTCTTCCCTGTCAGCTAAAGAAAGGGTTGAATAGGCTCTGGTAAATTCTTTGCTATCCCTTGTCCCCGCATATTCTTCCGCCCGTTTATCCAATTGCGAAAAGAAAGTCGAGGCCATTTTTTCTGAACGAAAACCATACAAGTCAAGGGTCATACTATCCTGAATCTCAGCCTGGCTTCCGGAATTTTCCTTAAAGTTGATAAAGGCCTGATATTGACGGGGAACGATAAAGCCAAAGTTGCTATAGACCTCCATCTCCTCAATATCTCCGGCAAGCCCGCTCTCGTTACGGAAAAGATAGGGGGCATCCGCCAGTTTTTCAGGGGCTAGCCGGGAGCTGCCTTGCAAAAGGCTGCCTACGGCAAGAATCAGCAGCATGGCGACAACAGAAAATATCTGGTTTTTCCTCTGGTAGGTATTCGCATTCAGGCGCCGGGGAATTTGCCTTGTCATTTGGTAGTCGGCAAGGGCTGCTTTGTCGAGTTTAATTTGCTGTTTATTGTAAAAAAGGTAGACAAGGCAGATTAGCGCTGAAAGGAAGACGGCCAACAGGCGTTTCCGTAAAAAAATCGTGTAAGGGATGGCAAATTTTATGCCCAAAAAGAAAAAAGAAAAAAGGAAGAGCAAAAGCGGCCCTAACCAGATTAGTTTTTCTTGACGCTCTATGCTTCCCTTGTACTCAAAATAGCGGGGGTCCGATTCCTGCTTCGAATAGTTGTACTTTCCGCTGTAAATATTGTAATTAGGGAGCTGCCTATAATCACTTCCTTGAGAACTCATACTGATCTTCCTCTTTTCTTAATTAAGGCCGCAATCATGGCGGCAACAAGGGCGGCCATACCTAAGATTGCAGCGATTTCGATTTCCGGGTAGCGTTCCGGCGTTCTTAAATGCATTGCCGCAATGGCTCCTTCAAAAAGAAAAACGACAAACATGGAGGCAATGTTAAGGAACTTCAAACCGATAACCATGCTCATCACCGTCAGGCAAAGAATGAGCAGGACCGCCCTCACATTGACGGTGAACATACCCGCTCCCCCGTACAAGACATAGAGCGAGGTAGCCAGGGCGCTAATGATTTGAAACTGAATAATACCCAAATATAAATTAAAGGGGGCTTTTTCCCAATATATAGCTATTTTTCGCCCGAAGTGGGCTGTTGTTATACGGAGCAGGACCAGCAAAATAAGGATCCGCACAACAATGCAAAAAGCAAACAGGCCATAGTGCCAAAGATAGACATCAACCGCCTGCAAGAAGGTACAAAACAGCAGGCCCACATCGGCAACAACGAAAAATTGCCGGCTTACATCACTTTTCTTTTTGCCAATCAGGTCAAAACTATTCAACAGGTAAAAGAAAAGGGCAAAATTCAAGACCAGACTCATGGCCAGTACAAAGTGATAGGGGTAAAGAAGCGTATCAAAGCGTTCAGCAATTTCTTTTGTGGAAAAATGAATAAGCAGCCCTGTAAAACCAAAAATCTGCATGGCTACAAGAATAATCAGGCTGATACTCGCGAGGATTTTCGCCGTATTTTTTTGTTTCACAGGAGCCTCCTTTATGTATTCGGTTTTTTACGATTATACCCCAAGTCATATTTTCACGAAAGCATATTATTTAAAACTGAAAAGGCTTCTCTTGTGGTAAGATGGGAGTATATATAGTATCCTCTATCCAAATCCTTGCATACTCCAGGCTGAAGGGCATGTTTTTGTGTGGTTAGCTGTCCCGGAGTTTTCCGTGACGGCGGAGCGTGCCTCCAGGTCTGCCGCCTGTGCCGGGCTTTGAGAGCAAGGGTTTGAGGTAGCTCGTTAGGTATGCGTAGTTTACCTGGGATAAATTCTAGTTAATAGGAGAAGAACTATGAAAAAAAGAATACTCATCACCGGAAGCCTTGGCCAAATTGGTACAGAACTGACAAAGCATTTACGCGGAATATACGGGAACGATAAGGTCGTTGCCTCGGATATGGTAAAAAAAGACGTGCCTGAAGTCACGGAAACCGGCGCATTTGAAGTTATTGATGTGCTGGATAGCAAACGCTTAGCGGACGTGGTCTCTAAATATAAGATAAATACCATTGTCCATTTAGCCGCTATTCTTTCCGGCGTTGGGGAACATAAGCCGAGTCTTGCCTACAATGTAAACTTGAACGGTTTATACCATGTCCTGGAAATTGCCAGGGAAAAAGAGTGTCAGGTATTTACCCCTTCTTCCATCGCTGTTTTCGGTCCGGACACGCCGAAAGACGGGACCCCGCAAAACACCATTATGCGCCCCACGACCATGTACGGGGTAACCAAGGTTGCCGGGGAACTCCTTTGCGACTACTACTTTAAGAGATTCGGTGTAGACACCAGGGGGGTTCGCTTCCCCGGCCTTGTATCCTACGCAGCCCTGCCCGGCGGCGGCACAACCGACTATGCCGTCCATATTTTCTACGATGCCTTGGAAAAACAAGCCTACGAGAGTTTTATTGCTGCCGGAACCTACATGGATATGATGTATATGCCTGATGCCCTTCATGCCGTCTCCAGCTTGATGGAAGCCAACCCGGAAAAGCTGGTTCATCGTAATGCCTTTAATGTAGCCTCTATGAGCTTTGAGCCGGAAGAGCTGGCCGCTGAAATCAGGAAGCATATCCCTGAGTTTGAAGTAACCTATAACATCGATCCTGTCCGCCAAGCTATTGCCGAATCCTGGCCAAACAGCCTGGATGACACTTGCGCCAGAGAAGAATGGGGCTGGGAGCCTAAATATGATATCAGCAGCATGGTTAGCGATATGCTTGAACAGCTGAAAAAGAAGCAAGGCAAGTAATTCGCTTTTGCCCTTTTCCCGAAAGCCGGGTCAAACAAAGGCAGGGTAAGTTCAGCATCTGTCCTCTGTTATTGTTTCCGCATAATCGACAAGGTCAAACAAGGACAGGGCAAGTTGAGCATACGAATCGAGAAAAAGCCAAACTCCTGTTACGAGTCAAGGCAGGGCAAGTTTAGAACAAGTTAAAAGCATATTAAAATGCTATATTAAATTGATAAAACAGACCCATGGGCACTCCCTTCCGGAGTGCCTTTTTTTACAGGCCTGTCCTTTATTTAGAGAGGGGAAACAGCTATAATGGGCTTCCTTGTGAAATAATATGATGCGAGGTAGACACGACGACATGACAAATATCGCCCCTCAAGCAGCCAGCCAACAAATACCGGAAACAAAGGATATTCGCAAGCAAATTCTCTGGCTGGCGATTCCCATCGTTTTTGAAAGTATCTTTGCCCTCTCCGGCAATGTTATTTTTATTGCCCTCTTAAGTCGTATCGATTCTGTTGGCTTAGACAGCATTGGCCACCTTGCCGTAAATGGTATGGCCACCATCATCACCGGTATTGTCTGGTGGATTTTGAAAGGTATGGGAATCGGGGCTACGGTGCGGATTGCTCAAGCCTATGGTGCCAACGACTATGACCGCATTAACCGGATTAGCATCCAAAGCTTGGAACTACAAATTTTTCTCGGTCTCCTCTGTTCTGTCAGCCTGTATTTTCTTGCGGGTCCTTTGATTTCCTTCTACAGCCCTGAAGCGGAATCTCTCCAATTGGCCATTCGCTATATCCGCATCTGCTGCCTCGGTTTCCCCTTCCTAGGGCTCACCCATGCAGCAACGGGAATCTTGCAAGGGCTTGGTGATACAAAAACACCCATGAAATTCTCCGCTATTTTAAATCTTGTTTTTATTGTAACCGGCGTTCCTTTAATTTTCGGCTGGCTCGGCGAACCCCTCGGTGTTATCGGCTCTGCCTATGCCCTTATCCTGGGACAAATGGCAACAGCATGCTTTGGCCTCTATGCCCTTTTTGGCAGCCGTAAAGTGGTTTATATCAGCAGGGAAAACAAAAACTATATTCCGGATCCTAAACTCATGTTTAGTGTTGCCTCAATCGGAATTCCCACCAGCCTTGAGAATATCTTTTGGCAGCTTTCAGCCATGGTCATCGGCCGGATTATGCTTGGCTACGGCGAGCTTTCCTATGCCGCAAACCAAATCGGTCTTAAGGCGGAAGAGATCGCCCTCATGCCGGCTTCCAGCTTCGGTATTGTTACAGTAACCCTTTGCGGACGAGCTATCGGGGCAAATAATAAACTACTTGGTAAAACCTATATCAGGGAAATCAAGAAATCATCGACTTCGGTCGTCCTTTTCGGGGCCATCTTGCTGGTGGTCTTCCCCAAGCAGCTCTTGCGTATCTTATCGAATAATAGTGAAATCATTGAACTGGCCGCTGTCTACTTGCGCTTTATGGGTCTCTCCTTGCCCCTTACCGTACTTTCGCAAATCTATATGGGGGCCTTGAAAAGTGCCGGTATGGCAAAAATTCCACTTTTTGTAGCCATGACAGGAATCTGGCTTATCCGGGTTCCCCTTTCTTTCCTTGCCGCAAGCTTCGAACAATCTACGATAATTTGGCTGTGGGTAGTCGTCCTGATTGATCTGATTGTACGTTTCTTTGCCACCTTTATCATTTACAGGCGGAAACAAATTTTTTAATCCGGCTCAAGTGAGCAATTAATTTCCTGGTAAACGAAATAGCCGGGTCTTGCCGCTCCCATAAGGAAAAATCAGCGAGACCTTATAATTAAATTGTAACAATGCTGAAACCTTTGTATAATATAGGTTAATGAGAAAATTTTCTTTTAACAGAAAGAGAAAACATGCGCCAACAACGCAGAGTACAAGGAGAAGAATATGAAAAAATATGCAAAAATTTTAGCCCTTCTCTTAGCAATCAGCATGATTTTCACCGCTTGTGGAAAACCTTCTACAGGCAAGGAAATGCAGACCACTGTCAAAGGGACTGAAGTGGAAGCTGATAAAGAGACAGAGGTTGAAAGCAAACCCGCCGAAGAGGAAACAGAAGAAGAGGTTGAATCCGAAGCAGAAACGACCCTAGAAGAAGCTGAAGAAGCTGAGGAATCCGAAGCCGAATCCGAAGAAGCGGAAGAAAGCGAGGCCGAATCCGAAGAAGCTGAGGAAACAGAAGAAGTAAAAGCTCCTGCAGCTGCAGGCGAAGAAGAGCCTGAGGAAGAGGAAGAAGAAGCTGAAGAATCCGAAGAAGAGCCTGCCGAAGAGGAAGAGGAAGAAGAAGTTATCGAACAACTTCCCCCCATCACCATCGGTCTGGCTACCGACACCGGCGGCGTAGACGACAAGTCCTTTAACCAAGGAACCTGGGAAGGGGTCCTCAAATTTGCAGAAG
>JAMNZB010000014.1 GCA_023622515.1 Bacillota bacterium
TTACAGGACTGATTTTTTTCTTTCTACATAAGACAAGGCGCAAGCTTTGCGCCTTGTCTGCACATATTATTATAAACGTCCACCTTGAATATAGTTTAAGGCAAAGACCGGCTAGCTTTCAACAAAACTGAAGTAATCCAGCTCCAGATAAGAATCCTGAGCCCGGTCATGGTAGATTTTACCATCGATAATCGTCATCCGGCAACGGGTCATATTGCTTAAGGGATGACCATCGAAGATGGCAATATCGGCATCTTTCCCTACTTCCAGGCTACCTACCCGGTGGTCAACAGCTAGCAGCCTGGCAGGATTTATAGTCAGGGCTTCCAGGGCCAGCTTCTCGTCAAGTCCATAAGCCACCAAAATACCGGCCTCATAGGGGAGGTAGCAGGTATGCGAACCGGTGTCGGCAGTCAAGCAAATATTCACCCCGGCGGCAGCCAGTTCTCCGGCATTTTCTAAGCGGAGGTCCCAGACTTCCTGCTTATAGGGCGCCATACGCATGGGGCCGACCACAGCGGTTACCCCTTTTTCCGCCAAGATTTCTTTTACCTTATAGCCTTCGGTGCAGTGTTCTATACTATATTTCAAGCCGAATTCTTCGGCAATTTTAATTGCGGTTAAAATATCGTCGGACCGGTGGGAGTGGATCCGGCAGCGCATCTCCCCTTTAATGACCGGGAGGAGGGCTTCCATATTAAAGTCCCCGGCAAAATATTCTCCCTTGCGGGCTGCTTCCTCTTTCTTTTCCGCATAGACCTTAGCATCAAAGAGGGCTTCACGCAGGACAGCGGCATTCCCCATCCGGGTCTTTATTAAGTGTCTCTCCTGGAAACATGTTTTGGGGTTTTCGCCCAGGGCCATTTTCATTTGTTCCGTACCAGGAATAATCATCTCTTCCGCACTTCTTCCCCGAAGCTTGAAGACAATGCCTGTACCGCCGATTAAGTTGGCTGAGCCGGGCAGGGTACAAACCGTAGTAAAGCCGGCATTGCGCACTTTTTTGATAGCCGGTTCGAAAGGATTTATCGCATCCTCTGCCCGCACACCGGGGGTAATGGGTTTAGTCGCCTCGTTGCCGTCATGAGGGGATACAGACTTGTTCATGCCGGGCTCGGAAAAGTTTGAGATATGGGTGTGGGCATCAATCAGGCCGGGCATAACAACCTGCCCCTGCACATCGATAACTTCTGCATCAGCAGGAATAGGAATATCCGCACCAATGGCAGCAATTTTCCCGTCCTCGATAAGCAGGCTTCCCTTTTCAATGATGCCATTAGTGATGGTCATCAGGCGGCCATTAAGTATGGCCAACTTGTTTTTTGACATAGTTCCTCCTTAGGAATTTTCTTTTTATTTTAACTCAATGTATAAGAATAGCATTAAATCCGGCAGATTTCGAGCATATCCCAACAAAGAAGCTTCAGGAGGAGTTTTTGTTTCTCAAATAGCACAAAAAGCAACAAATGCTCTATTTTTGTACAACATTTGAAAAGCATGAAGCTAATTATAAAGGCGTCCTCTTGCCTCCTTCTATACATTGCCCCGCAAGAAAAAAATTTACAAAAAATTTACAAAGGAGTCTTGACAAATATCCTTATCAGGCAGAATAATGAGTAACAAAAAGCCTTGATGTCATTCAATGAAAAGTCGAAGAAGACTATAAACTCTAGGAGGAAACTATGAACAACATAACGAATATCCAAGAAAAGAGTGTCCCCGTTGTAAGAAAGGGCATCCCGGTCTTACTAGCTACCCTTATAGCCCATGTCCTTTCAGTCTTTCTCTTTTTCTTCTTTGGTTCACTAAGCGTGACCAAGGGAAGTTTCTTTATGGTCCTTGCTATCTTCTATGGCATCGCCTTTATTGCCCTCTTCTTCGTCTACGCCGGACTAAAGTCGGTTAAACCGGCAGAGGCCGTCGTTTTAACCCTCTTTGGTGACTACTACGGCACCTTGCGGGGGCCGGGTTTTTTCCATGTCCATCCCTTTTGCACCAGCTTCAATCCTGCATCCCGCACCCATCTGGGCCAAAGCGGGGATGTCAAGCAGAGTAAGAAAACGTCCGCCGAGGGAGAGGAAAGCGTGGAGATGGTAGAAAATAAAAAGATTTCCCTGAAACTTATGACCCTCAATAATGCCAAGCAAAAAATCAACGACCGTCTGGGCAACCCGGTAGAAATCGGTATCGCCGTTATTTGGCGGGTAGTGGATACAGCCCAGGCTGTCTTTGCCGTAGACAATTACAAGCAATTTTTATCCCTGCAAACGGACAGCGCCCTAAGAAATGTCGTCCGGATTTACCCTTATGACGTCACCCCGAACATTGACACCACCGGAGACGGCATTGCCGATGAAGGCAGTCTGCGCGGTTCCAGTGAGACCGTTGCCCGGCGTATTAAAGATGAAATCCAGGAAAAGGTCAACATTGCCGGTTTGGAGATTGTCGATGCCCGTATCACTCATCTCTCTTACGCCCCGGAAATTGCTTCGACTATGCTCCGCCGCCAACAGGCTTCTGCCGTCATTGACGCCCGGTCTATGATTGTTGACGGGGCGGTCAGCATGGTGGAAATGGCCCTCAACCAACTGGAAGAAAAACATATTGTTGACCTTGATGATGAGCGCAAAGCCGCCATGGTTTCCAACCTCCTGGTGGTCCTCTGCGCCAATGAAGATCCCCAACCCGTAGTAAACTCAGGAAGTATATATTAGTCATGAAAGATAAAGGCAGAAAACAAGTTCCTTTGCGGATTTCAAAGGACCTATACGACGCATTGAGTCGCTGGGCCGAAGATGAGTTTCGCTCGCTTAACGGACAGATTGAATTTCTGCTGACAAAGGCGGTACGCGAACGAAAGTAAGCCCCCCTAGCCGGAAAAGCCCTCCTTATAGTACAAAATGGCCAGCTGGGTCCGGTCACGCAGGTCAAGCTTAAAGAGAATAGTCGACAAGTAATTGCGCACGGTACCTTCGCTAAAATGAAGTTCCTGCGCAATTTCTTTATTATTTTTACCCAAGGCAACCCCTTGGGTAATGGCCCACTCTGAATCACTTAATTCACGAAATAGGCTTTCTTCACGTAAGCCCTTTGCCTCTTTTTCTTTTTCCGCTTCCACTTGTTGACCGGAAGAAAAAAGCCGGGGAATCCGCTCGACTATTTCATCACCATAAACACATTGCCCCTTGTTGATGGCTTCAATCGCCGGCAAAATCGCTTCCACATTGGCTTTCATCAGATAGCCTTTGGCCCCGAGCCGCAGGGCATCTATGATGTAGGCCTCATCGAGAAAAGTTGTTAAATAAAGAATTTTCGCCTGGGGATCCTCCTGCATGATTATTTCTCCGGCCTCCAGTCCGGTCATTCCCTCCATGCGGATATCCAAAAGGATCAGGTCGGGCTTATGGGCCCGATGCAAGCTAATGGCTTCTTCTCCACTATGTCCTGTGGCAATCACTTTAATCGGCAAACTGCCCTGGGCTACAGACCGAACCTCGATAATTGTCTGCAGGCTCGCGGTCACAATAGGGTCATCATCAATGATTAAAACTCGTAGCATAATTCTCCTAGTCCCTTTCCTCTGCTGCCTCTTTCTCATGCGGCAGGCGGATAAAAATACGAAATCCAAGATTTCGGGAAAAAGTTATTTCTCCCCCCAGTTGCAAGACACGGTCTTCCATCGTGTAGAGGCCGATACCCTTTCCATCGGAAAAAACCCTTTCTCCTTTTTTCTCAAAAGCAGAGGCCGGATGCTTTTCCTCTTGCCCATTATCCGTGATGAGCATTTGGTAGTAATGCTTCCCCTCTATTAAATGAATGTCCATCCTTGTAGCGGTCGAATGTTTGCCTGTATTGGCCAGGGCTTCCCGCACAATGGACTTGACCGCATGGTGGTAGGCAGTAGAAAGCGGTTTTTTAAGTTCTACCTTTAAATACACCGGGCAAAAATGGAAGTCAGCCAGCATCTGCTCCAAGGTACGTTCAATATCCAGTGAGTCATCATGCAAATCATGTACGCTGGCCCTGACTTCCGCCATGGCTTCCTGCAGGGTCCCTTTCAACGAAGCAAGGATTTTTCTGTTCTCCTCTTCTACGACAAGCTCAAGAACATTCACCTGAAGAATAGAAGAGGTTAGCTTATGGCCCACATGGTCGTGGATTTCCCGGGCAATCCGATTACGCTCACTTAAAATGTCATTTTCGCGCATAATCTCATGTTCAACCATCATCCGCCGCCGGTCACCCTCCAAGGCCCGATAGGCAGCCGTCATGTCATCCACATAACCGTAATAGCTTGCCTCCCACAGGTCACTCTTTCTCAGTTGCCAGGCTAAAAAGCCACTAAAAAAACAAAGCACCAGCAACATAAGGCCTCCCTTTAGAGGGATTGAGACATACTGCGGAAGAGCAAGAGAAAAAACCAGCAGATAGGCTTCTTCTTTTTTCTCCATGATAAAAATAATCAGGGGAAGCAGGGCAAGGATTCCTACATGGAAATAGGCCAGGATTAAAATCATAAGGAGTGAAATTTGACTGAACAAAACACGGGTTTTCTTCTTTTCCCCTCCAGGCCCCCCTACTTTAACCCGGCGGGAAAGTTGCCAGTGGCTGAGTAAAAATGCAAAAGCCCCCCAAATCCAAATAACCAGGAAGGTCAGCAAGGGAAAGTCTTCCAGCATAAGTAGACTAGCGTTAACTAGGCACAAGAGAACAAGCAGCAACCAGGCAAAAACTTTATTCATTCCTTCTCTTTTCCCCATTTCTTGTCTGCAAACCGGGGGCTATCCTAATCTTCATTATAGCCCATTAGCAGCCACTTATGACATTTGTCACTTTTCTTGTGACATGGCTCTATTCAGACTTGCCCTCTTCTTCTCTAAACTAAGAATTGTAAAGTCCTAGAGGAAAGTTTTCTTAATAAGAATCTTAGCGCACATACACATAGACATCTATCAAGTATGCAAGATAAAGAAAGGGAGTGCACCATGGCAAAACAACACGATAACGCAAAGCAATACGAAGTTCAGGTTATTGATTTGGTTAAACGCTACAAGGAACTTGTCGCCGTTGACCATCTAAGTCTGAACATTGAAAAAGGGGATATTTTCGGACTTTTGGGGCCCAACGGGTCGGGAAAGTCAACCCTTATTAACTGTATCCTGTCCCTCTTGACCTATGACAAGGGAGAAATATACATCTTTGGCGAGCCCATGAATCCCTTTGCCAATAAAATCAAGCGGGAAATTGGTTTAGTTCCCCAGGACATCGCCGTATATGATGAACTTTCCGTTTATGAGAACATTGATTATTTCTGCGGCTTATATATCACGGACAAGCACGCCCGCAAGAAGAACGTAGAAGAAGTGATTGACTTTGTCCAATTGGGCCAATTCCGCAAAATGCGGCCACCTAAACTCTCCGGCGGCCTTAAGAGACGGCTGAATCTGGCTTGTGGTATTGTGCACAAACCCCGCCTCTTATTTTTGGACGAGCCAACCGTGGCCGTTGACCCCCAATCGCGCAACCGTATTCTGGAAGGTATCCGCGAGATGAATCAAAGGGGCACAACCGTAGTCTATACGACACACTATATGGAGGAAGTCGAGCTGCTCTGTAACCGCCTGGCCATTCTCGACCACGGCCGCATTATTCAAGAGGGCACAAGCGACGAGATTATTGCCATGTCCTCACTCGGTGAAACCATTGAGATGGTCATTTACGACCTTCCCGAAAGACTAATCGCAGCCTTGCAGGAAGACCCCTCCATCAGCAATCTAAAGTACGAGAACAATCTGCTCAGACTCAATATAAGGGGCGCGAACGGTAATCTTTTACGTCTTTTGCTGGAATTTGAAAAGCAGCAAATTGAGCCCGTCAGTATTACCGCTGAAAAACCAACCCTCAATGACGTATTTTTGGAAATAACAGGAAAGGAGCTGCGTGACAATGCCTAGACTATTTCTCTATAATTTCAAGGCCTACTTCCGCGAAAAAAGCAATTGGATTTGGAATATGATTTTCCCTATTGCCTTCCTCACAGTGTACTTGCTCGCCATGAAATCTTTGGGAAGCAGTGCCTATGTCCTGCCGGATATTAAGGTGGCTATCGTAGAAGATAGACAAGCAGAGCTGGCAGCCGATAAGGAAAGTGGCGGGCAGGAAAAACTTATGAGCCTCGGGCAATTTCTGCCCTATACCGACTCGGTTAAGGGGGAGTGGATTGAGGGCGAACTTGTCAACAAAAGCACCATAGAAGACCCCCTCATCATCTACACCTATGGCGAGGAAGAAGAAGCCCAAGAGTGGCTTAGGAATGGCGACATCGTGGCCATCATCTATACCGGCGATGAGCTCTTCTTTCAAATGATTGACCCCTCAAATGCCATGACAGAATCAATGGTCATCAGACAGATTCTTGAAGCCTATGAACAAAACAATCAAAGCATTGACCATATCATTCAGGCCCAAAAGGAAGGAAGGCTATCCTTCATCGAACTCTTTTCTCTAAAGGAGAAACTTAGAAAACAGGAACCCCGCCTTCTCGATACCTCCTCCCGCAGCCAGTCCATATCGCAAGTCTATATTTACTATTTCGCGGTCATTGCCTACATCGCCTTCTTTCCCGTCAACGCCGGAAGTCAGGCTGTATTCCGCACCGAAGCCAATCAAAGCAAGGTAGCTATGCGGTCAGCGATTAGCCCGCTCTCCAAGCATAAGCGCTTTTTCTCCCATTTTTTACCAATTTTGCTCTTTAGTATGCTGGGTACCCTGGTATTTTATTTTTACACGCAGATAGCCGGCGTTGAATTAGGCCATCACACGGCCCTGGAAATCATCTTGCTTTTAACCGTCACTTTGGCGGCCTTACTTACCGGGACAGCCCTGGCTGCCATCTTTTCTTTCAACCAGAATTTGGTCATCGGCATTTCCATTGCCTTCCCCCTCTTTTTAGGGGCATCGGGTGGTTTGATGGCCGGTGAGTTGAAAACGCAGGTTGAAATCCATGCTCCCTGGCTAAATAAAATAAGTCCCGTGGGCAACGCGGCAAACGCCCTTTTCTATCTCAAGCAAGAAGCAGGCGGCCTAGCCCCTTTTTATAAAAACCTTCAGTATATTTTAATTTATATATTCGTTATGACCCTACTGACCGTTATAGGATTAAGGAGAAACAGATATGACAGTCTTTAAGCTATTTTTCAAAATAATGCGGGACAAGTTGCCTGCCATCTTGAGCTATGCAGCCCTTTTCTTCTTCATTTTTAACTTAATCTCTGCGCAAGTTGAGGAATACAGTAAAACGGATGCCGATATTACCACAACACCCATTTCCATCAAGATTTTCGACCATGACCAAAGCCCTATAAGTCAGGCTTTCACCAGCTATATGGAAAGTAATTTGCGCGAAGCCAGAATTGACATCGAAGAAAGTCCCCTGGCCTTTCAAGAGGCCCTCTACAATGACCTGGTCAGCTATATTGTCGTCATTCCCGAGGGGTTTGCCCAAAGTTTAGAAAAAGAAGGCGCAAGCCTTGCCTTGGAAACCCACCCGGGATGTTCAGAAAGCGTTCGTGAGATTGTCGATAGTATGATTATCAGCTACTTCCGCAATTGGGATACCGTCGTGGCTACTTTTGGCGAATACCCCCAAGGAGCGGACTTGACTCTAGCCCTTGAAAGGCTTGAGAAGAGTATGAACATTAAGGTTGATATGAAGATTCTCGCCAAGGATGATGTTTCAGACGTAATAAGCCTGCGCTACTTCTTTACCTATATTGATTACATCATCATCGCCCTGGCCTTCCTCGTCATCGGCAACCCCCTGGTCAGCATAGAAGACCCCCTTATGAAGCGCCGGGATATCGCCAGCGGCAGCTCGGAAGAAAAACGGAGTCTGGCCCTCTTCATAGCCTCCTATACCGTGATGTTCTTCCTTTGGGGATTATTTATCATCCTGGCCTTATCCAAAATCGGTTTTGCCAATTTAGCCAATCTTAGCGTAAAACTTATGCTGGTCTCCAATTTTGTCCATATGCTGGCTATTGTTTCCCTGACCCTGCTCATCATTCATCTGTTCCCCAAAAAAGAAGCCATAAGTTTTTTCTCCACCCTCATGAGCCTCTTACTGGCCTTTTCTTCCGGGGTTTTCGTTCCCAAAGAATACCTTTTTGAGCCCTTCCACAAGGCCTCGGCTATCTTCCCTACCTACTGGGATGTCTATAACCAATTTGATTTGTATTCGCAAACCGTTTCGGAATCTTCCCTTGATTCCTTCTACCGGTCTCTCCTGATTATGGCCGGCATGGCCGTCCTCTACTTCTTACTAACCCTGATTCGCAGAAAATTTTCTCGTACGGAAGCCTAGTAATGGTATAATAAGCACAGGCATATCGTTCATGCTAAAAATACCTAATGTCATAGTCAAGATTGTTAAGCGGAGCACAAATTAGACCCCTTATAAACAATCAGCACATAGAAAAAAGGAGGCACTATGGGATTAATTAAATCAGCAATCGCCGCCGTTGGTGGCAGCCTTGGCGATCAATGGTTAGAGGTTTTCGAACCCGCTAATATGGGCGAAGGGATTGTCTTTAGTAAAGGCGTTCGCCTTCGTGAGCGCGAGGGTCGAAAAGACCGTCGTGATAAAAATGTCAAAGGCACATCCGACGCCATTTCTAACGGTTCACTCATCCACGTCTACGAGGGCCAGGCCGCCCTTCTGGTTGACGGTGGTGCTATCGTAGATTTTGCCGCAGAACCTGGCGTTTTTGAAGTAGACAACTCATCACTGCCTTCTATTTTCTCGGGCGGGCTTGGTGAATCTGTTAAAGAGAGCTTTAACCGTTTCCGTTTCGGCGGGGCCAACCCTACCAAACAGCAAGTCTTCTATATCAACTTGCAGGAAATTAAGGGCATCAAATTTGGCACGCGCAATGCCCTCCAGTATTTTGATAATTTCTATAATGCCGAATTATTTTTACGTTGCCACGGCAACTATTCCATTAAAATTGTCGACCCCATCCTCTTCTACAAGGAAGCCATTCCCAAGAACGAAGACCAGGTCCACGTCAATGATATTAATGAACAATATCTCTCCGAATTCTTAGAAGCCCTGCAAGTATCCATCAACCAAATGTCTGTTGATGGCGTCCGTATTTCTCAAGTAACCTCTAAGATGGGGGAATTGAGCAATTACATGAAAGACGCCCTGGACGATGAATGGCGTGACATGCGCGGCATCGAAGTCCAAGCCGTCGGTATTTCCAGCATCTCCTACGATGACGAATCCAAAGAACTCATCAATATGCGTAACAGAGGGGCCATGCTTGGCGATCCCGGCGTGCGTGAAGGCTATGTCCAAGGGGCCATTGCCAGAGGACTGGAAGCTGCGGGTTCCAACGAAGCCGGAGCGGGGCAAACCTTTATGGGCCTGGGCCTGGGCATGCAGGCGGGCGGCAACTATATGGGGCAAGCCTCCCAAGCCAACCTCTATCAGATGCAGATGCAAGGGGGACAACAGCCCGGTCCTGTAGCCGGAGGCCATGTTCCCGCCGGTGGTCAAGCGGCTGCCGACCCCAATGCCTGGGCTTGCTCTGAGTGCAATACAGCTAATAGCGGTAATTTCTGTACCCAGTGCGGCGCAGCCAAACCGGCCCCGGCCGCTGCCGGTTTCTGCTCCAATTGCGGACACAAGTTCGAAGGAGGAGTACCTAAATTCTGCCCCAATTGTGGCACACAGCAATAAAAAAGACACTAAGCAAAAGCGAAGCTTCTCACTCTAAGCTTCGCTTTTGTTTTAGGGAAGAAGTATGACAGAGGTTAAGAACATGAGTGTACACAGCTATCAATGCCCCAACTGCGGGGCCCCCTTGCAATGGACAGCCGGCGAGGGTTCCGAACAAGGTGCGGTCGCCTGCGAATACTGTCTTGGCAAGTTCACGGTAGAAGAGGTCATCCGCTATAACGAAGACTTGGAAGCAAAAATCCGGGAAGAGGCGGCGGACTCTCCTCCAGGAGAGAAATTACAGGGCTTTAGCAAGGAGGAAGGCGACCTCTTGCGCAGCTACATTTGCGACAACTGCGGGGCAGAAGTTGTTTCCGACAGTAAAACCAGTGCCACCTTTTGCTACTACTGCCACAGCCCGGTTATCCTCACCGACCGGATTTCCGGCAAATTTAGGCCCGAATACATCATCCCTTTTCAAGTAAGCCGGGAAGAGGCCGTCAAGCGTTTCCTCTCCTGGGCTAAGAGCAAGAAGTTTGTGCCAAAGGATTTTTACAGTGACTCACAGCTGGAAAAAATGACCGGCATCTACCTAGCGATAAGCAAAGAATTGATGAGTATCGGGTGGTCAGAGATGGCGACATTAGCCTGGAAAATCTTGTCCAAGTGGCCTTCAAAACAGGTGACCACGTTCCGCCCGAGGCCTTTGAGACCATTGCCAATTTCCGCTGGGAAGAGAAAGTGCCCTTTTCCCCCATCTACTTGAGTGGCTACTTCGCCGAGCTCTGGGGGGTCTCACCGGAAGAAGCCGGAGAAAAAGCGGAGCTGAGCGCCCAAAAATTGGCTGAAAACAAGGTACTCCAAGAGGTCCAAGCCCTGTACGAAACAGTCCGTGTCTCCCATAACAAGGTGACCCCTGAGTTGGATAACCTGGATTATATCCTGGCTCCTGCCTGGATATTAACTTATGAATTTAATCAAAAAACCTATATGTATGTTCTGAATGGGCAAACCGGGGAAACTTTTGGTGAATTACCCTTAGACGGGAAAAAGCTCTATCAGTCAGCCGCCCTCCTTGCCCTTATCATTCTCATCATTTTACTTTTGGGAGGACGCTTCATATGGTAAACAAGATGCAAAAAAATATCCCTTTACATCGGCCCATAATATATTTTCTCTCCCTCTTGCTGGCCCTTAGCCTAAGCTTATCCTTCGGCGGCTTTGCCTTGGCCGAGTCGAGCGAGGAAAGCGATGCCCTTGCCGAAGCCGGCTATTCCATAAAGGATATCCCCCATGTTTACGATGAGGCTGAGCTTTTGACCGAGGCGGAAAGAACAAATCTTGAGGCTGATTTACGAACTTTTATCGAAAAATACGGCGAAGAGGTCATCTTTGTTTCCACAAGGGACACCCGGGGAAAAAGCACCCGGGATTTCGCCGCCGACTTTTATGACGAAAGCTATCCTGAAGAGGAGGCCTCCGGGGCAATCATCCTTCTGGACATGCAGCATCGAGAACTCAATATTGTCTTCACCGGCTATATGATGAATGTAGTCACCGACTATGACGAGGAAAGCTTATACGACGCCGGCTGGGACAGTCTCCTGGCAGAAGATTACTATGCCATGAACCGGGATATCCTCGCTCAAATGGGGGCTCTACTAGATAGAGGGGTCGTCGCCGGCCACTCCTTCCGTGAAGAAAGTCCCGAGAAGGCAGAAAACACGTTAAGCACAATGGATATCATCATTTCCCTTATCGGTTCCCTGGGGGTAGGCGGGAGCTTCATTGCCAGAAATAAATCCAGCTATAAGGCAAAAACACGCCCCCTATCCTATAGTGTTGTAAACAATAGTATTATCCATTTTGCCCAGCCAATCGATGAACTCATCAATAGCACAATCAAAATCATCCCTGTTGCTACAAGCAGCTCCTCTTCCAAGTCCTATAATTCCCGGACAACCACCACGACCTTCAAGGGTAGTAGCGGGCGTACTCATAGCGGGGGCAAAGGAAGAAAATTTTAAGCGGATGAGAAGTTTTATTAACCGATAAATTGGTCAGGGGCAGGCGAAAGCAGCCTGCCCCTTGCCTTGAAAAACTTCTTGGAAAATAGCTTGAAAATACTTGAAAATTTCCTATTGACAGCAAAAAAAACGGCTCCTATAATAATCTGGTTAGGTGCCATTAGCTCAGCCGGTAGAGCAACTGACTCTTAATCAGTGGGTCCAGGGTTCGAGTCCCTGATGGCGCACCAACTCAAAACCCTTGGTACATCAGTGTTTCAAGGGTTTTACCATTTCAAGTATTTGTTTTCTTGCGAAATTTTCACCCCAATTTTGACCCCAATTCAAAATAATTTGAAAATTTTAACAATTAATTTCGGGCCGATATGACCCCTTTAAGGCGAGAGCAATTGCATTCATACTTGGCTCTCCATTGTTTGAAGGGAACAGCCATCCCGACTTAGAAAAAGAAGAAATGTGGCGTGACACAGGAGAATAGGCTGAAAAAAGACGTTTTTCCTAGCATTTCACAAATTAACTACCACGTTTGCTACCGGCCTTCGCAAGACAAGGAACAGGACCAATCTGTCATTGACAAAAATCCCAAGCCGGCCTATTAAGACTTCCTTATTGTTAAACTGTTAATAAAATAAAACAAAATAAAACGAGAAGTAGTAAAGGATGTGTCGTTATGGAAAAAATTAACAGAAAAAAATTCACAACAATTCTTGTCTTATTTTTGATGATTCTAAGCCTTGTCGCTTGTGGCAATGATTCTAAAAGCAAGAGCGGCGCCCCTAAGGCAAAGGGCGAGCCCGTACACAAAGCTTATGAAGAAACAAAAAACATTATTGACGCCATTTGGACTCTGGAACTAAGCATTGATGGCAAAGACTACCAGTTGCCCTTTCCCTTGAAAGAGCTTACGGATAACGGTTGGAAATTTACCGACTCCGGTCATAAGCTTGATTTTGGGAAATATAGGGAACTGATTGTGACCAAGGGTGATTTAGCCTTGTTGGTGGAAATTCGTAACATTAAGGATAAAGAAAATGCCATCCCTGAACAAGAAGCTACAGTCTACGGACTATTTGATGCTTTCTATGGACCCTTTGGCGGAGGTTCAAAAGATTTAGGTAAAATGCCGGAATTGAAACTACCCGAAGGCATCAGTTTGCAGTCAACTTTAGCTGAGATTAAGACAGCATACGGCCAGCCTTCTGCTATATATCCTGTTGACCGCTATAAAGACGACAGCGACATCGTATACCGTTATGGAACCCACGATGCACCCCAGCTTACCTTCATCGGCCAGGAAGACAGTATCAACGGCTTTAAAATAAGAACTATATTTGTGGAGAATTTTGAAAACATTGACGGCAAGGACGTGGATACAACACTTTTTGATTACACCGCACCAACAGCGCTAAGCGATGATTTTAATGATGCTATTATTGAAGTTGACGGCAAGCTGTTGCAAATACCCTTTCCCGTCTACGAACTCATGCAAGACGGCTGGGTTGTTTGCCATTCCGGTGCCATGTTGGGGATAAATGGCGGGACAAGCCAAGTTTACTCCTACAAGGATAGGGCGGAACTTACCATCTGGCTACATAACTTCAGCGAGCAAAAAGTAGTGCCGGAAGCGGCTAGCGTAAAAAACGTTACTTCAACCAGTGACACACTCAAGATTGCCGGCGGAATTACGATTGGCAGCCCAATCTCAGATTTGGCAAACGTTTTCGGTGAAGAAAATGTCAGCGAGGGTGGCTACGTAAGCCTATGGGCTGATTCCCTCAAGTACGAGATTCATTGCGAAGACGGGGTTGTTAGCAAAATTGACGTTGGAGTACTGAAGTAGGCGAAGCAAACAGATATCAGATCAGTTTGGAGGCATGTCCGCTTAGTGTATAGAGCCGTTAGGGTCTTGTGCCTTAACGGCTTTTAACGTTTTTGTGCGTTTACGCTCATTACCCTTTTGCCCACACCACTCACCAGCACTTTCCCACTACTTAGCTACATATTTAATGGAAAGCCGGAATTGTTGTGGTAATTAATTTGATCGAACATAGTAAGTACTCCTCCCTCTTCCTCCCCTTTCCAGTTCGCCGGATGCCAGCAATTTCCGTAGAGCAGCTTCAATAGAACTTATACTGAGTGAAGGACAAAGTTCTCGAATATCCTGCTTGGTAAAACGACCTATTTTATTCATTGTGGCACGTCTTACCATTTCCAGAGCCGAAAGTTTCGTCTCCACAAGAGCATAGCGGTCTTCAAAGTCGTTATAAGCAGCAAGAATCGTTCCTAGTAAATATTTAATGAACGGAACCACATCGGCCTCAGCTTCATGCCAGCCAACTTGGGCTAGCGCTAGTGCATCATAATATAGGTCTTTATTCATAGCAATTTTTGCTTCCAAGGATATATACTTGCCGACATAAAATCCATTTCTATACAAAAGCAAAGTGGTGAGGAGACGACTCAACCTACCGTTACCATCGTTGAAAGGATGGATGCAAAGAAAATCGTGAATAAAGACCGGTATAACAAGCAAAGGTTCTACTTCCATATTGCCAATTACGCGGTTATACTCTTCGCAAATTCTATCTAATGCCTCTGGCGTTTCATATGGCGCTAAGGGAGTAAATATTGTTTTTGTTTGGCCGTCCGGAAAGCTTGCACTGATATAATTCTGCACATTTTTTGTTTTGCCTGCCATTGGGTTATTCATGTATCTAAATAAAATCTTATGGAGTTGCAAGATATAGTCTCGAGAAATAGAAATCGTGTCAAAGCTCTCGTGGATGATATTGAGTACATCACGGTAGCCTGCAATTTCTTGTTCATTACGATTTCTAGGAGTTGTTTTCTCTTCTACTAACTGCTTGATACGAGTACTTGTTGTTACAATTCCCTCAATCGCATTTGATGATTCTGTGCTTTGTATCTTTGCAATCTCGACCAACTTTTTGAGTTCTTCCGGGCGTTGCCTAAGGTACATTTCTTGCTTTCCCATTCCCTTATAAATGCCAGCAATTAAGGCAAGAATCTCATTATCCCATTTTTGATTTTTGAGTTCAGAATAATTAAATATTCTCATTGTCTCACCCCCAATGTTTCCCTTAAATTATGCCTGTAAATAAGGGCAAGTACAAGAATCTAAGGGAAAATGTCTGAATCGGAATCATAAAAAACACCCCAATCATAATAGAACGAACAATTGATGCAATTTCTTGTATTGCTAACTGCTTTCCTCTGTTTTGGGAGTCTATTTTTTGTCCGGAATGGGGAGGGAGATTTCGCTGCCGTCTTTGAGAAAAATCTTATTGACATAAGTTTGGAAGAGTATAAAATGAAAATAAATGGCATATGCCACAAACTTTAAGAAGGTCAATAACAGGCCTGAAAGAGCTGGTGATAAAAATCATGATTATTAAAACATTAGTTGAAAACACATCCATATCAGAAGACTTTGGCAGTGAGCACGGCCTCAGCCTCTATATAGAAACAAAGAAACATAAAATATTGTTTGATGTGGGTGCAAGCGAGCTGTTTTTACAAAATGCCAAAAAGTTTGATGTGAATATTGCTGACGTTGACTTCCTGGTCATCTCCCACGGGCATTATGACCACGGCGGAGGATTAGCTGCATTTTTTAAAGAAAACACCAAAGCCGAGGTCTTCCTGCATCGGCTTGCTTTTGAGAAATACTATGCTGTTCGTCCGAATAACACAATAGATTACATAGGCCTCAATGAAGATTTAAAGCAAAACAATCAAATTATCTTCACCTCAGACCGCTTCTTTATTAATAATGGAATCCAAGTATTCTCCAATATCATTCAAAAAGAATCTGCCCCAAAGTCAAACAAGGGCTTGCTCATGGAGCATAAAGGGGAAACAATAGATGACACCTTTGAGCATGAACAAAATCTCATCCTGGAAGAAGACGGGAAGGTTCTCTTGATAACAGGCTGCGCTCATAATGGCATTATAAATATTCTCGAGCATTTTCAAGCAATTAAAGGGAGAATGCCTGACTATGTTATTGGCGGCTTTCATCTTTCCAGCCACTCCGGCGGGGATGAGGATCCTGAGACGGTAGATAGAATTGCTAAGTATCTATTGGCGACAAAAGCAATGTTTTATACCTGTCATTGCACGGGCATTGAAACGTATAACCGGCTGAAAGCCAAGATGGGGGATAGCATCGGCTATCTGTCAAGCGGAAAGCAAATAACAATATAGCAGCTCTATAATAAGTTCTATAAAAATAAGCTGTATAAAAAAGAAAAACATTGCTTTCATACTATGCATTATGTTCACCCGCAAGTGAACTTTACGTCATTTATTTAAGGAGCAGGCTTATGGAAGAAAATTGCAATCAAAACTGCAGCAGCTGTTCGGAGGATTGCCCGGAAGGAAAAGAACAGAAGACGGATTTCTCCGAAAAATTACATGAGATGAGTAGGGTAAACAAGGTCATAGCGGTTGTTAGCGGCAAAGGTGGCGTCGGAAAATCACTTGTTAGTTCTATGCTTGCGGTTACCATGAATAGAAGGGGTTTTCACACCGCTATATTAGATGCGGATATTACCGGCCCCTCTATCCCAAAAGCTTTTGGGCTCAGAGGAAATGCCGTGGCCAATGAATTTGGCCTGCTTCCTGCTAAAACAAAGACCGGCATTGATATTATGTCTGTTAACTTGCTTTTAGAAAACGATACTGACCCGGTTCTTTGGCGAGGGCCGATTCTTGCCGGTGCAGTAAAACAGTTTTGGGCAGAGGTTATCTGGAGCGAGGTGGATTTTATGTTCATTGATATGCCACCGGGAACCGGCGATGTTCCCCTTACCGTATTTCAGTCTATTCCCGTTGATGGAATTATCGTTGTGACATCTCCCCAGGAACTTGTATCCATGATTGTTGCAAAAGCTGTAAAAATGGCCAAAATTATGAATATTCCCATTATCGGTCTGGTGGAAAACATGGCCTACTTTACATGTCCTGATAACGGCAAGGACTATCAGATATTCGGCGAAAGCCATATTGAAGAAGTGGCGGCGAAACATCATTTAAACCTTCTCGCAAAACTACCCATTGATCCAAAACTTTCAGCGGCATGTGACCAGGGTAGGATAGAGTTTTTTGACGGCGATTGGCTTGAGCCGCTTGCGAAAAGATTAGAAAAAACCATCTGAAAAAGAAGCTACTAATGGCATAATACGAGAACATTCTCCATCTTTGCAATAGGGAAGTATTTACTTCCCGCGTCTCTTTCCTAGTTTCCTATTATCTAGACTATAGCGGAAAAGGAAAAAAGCGGGTATGATATAGCCAGTCTAGTTAGCCTCGGCTAACTAGCAGTGTGCCTAGTATTTAGAGACAGGATTTTGCAATGCATAAAAGAGAGTCTATGAGTAAGCAAGAAAAAGGATACCGGAGTTTTCGTTACGATTTGTTTCCGGGGATTGTTTTGGACTATTATTTCTGTGACGGCTCGCACGTTTTTGAGGAAAGACCGACTGTCCATAACGTTACAGATATATTCCTGATTAATCACTGTTACCGTGGCGGTTTTGAGGCCACCATGCGAGATGGTAATCAGAACTACCGGGGGGCAGGCGAAACAACCCTTTCCAGCCCTTCTGCAATTGCGGCCCACTCTCGCATTCCCCAAGCCGTGTATGAGGGTATTTCCCTTTGCATTGACATTAAGCAAATTGCAGTCTGGCTTCATCAGCTTTTAGCCTACATGAACATTGATTTACGCTCCATTGTAGCGCATTACCAGCTGAAAACACGCTGGTTCAGCCTTCCGCCTTCTGAGCAACTAGAGGCATTGCTTGATCAGCTCTATCAGGAAATGCCTGCAGGAGACATCAACGCTTTACGCTTTACTGCACTTCGCCTCATTCGTTATGTAGCCCAAGAAAATGAAGCTCAGAAAGAGCAGGGGCAATACCTGGCACTGAAAAACTCTCACCTGGTTCACAAAATAGCCAAAAAGCTTGAAGAACAAGAATTTTTTACAGTGCCAATTACAGAGTTAGTCGCCGAAGAAAAAATAAGTTATGCCATTTTTCAACGGATATTCAAAGAAATGTACAAAATGACGCCCTCGCTCTACCGAAAAAAACACCGGCTCAGCCATGCTGCCTATCTATTAAAAATGACTAAAATGAGTGTCATAGATATCGCCTCTCTCTGTGGCTACAACAACGCCAGCAAGTTTTCCTCTGCCTTTAAGAAGCTGATGGGGCTCACTCCACTAGCCTACAGAAGGCAGGAGTCTCTGACCATAGAAGAATAAATACGGAGCATTTTGCCACATTTGGGGTAGACTGGGAGACACCTCCGACCTAAACTTAGTTAGCATAGGCTAACTAAAATAAAGGAGGTTCTCATGAACACAAAAAAAATTCTAGCATTAATCCTTGTGCTCATGTTGCTGTTTGCACCACAAGCCGTTTCCGCAACAGAAGACACAAGTGAAGGCCTGGTTCTGAACATCGGAGCTGCGGTCGATTTCAAAAATAATCAAGACTCCGTCATTCTCATTTACGACACACTCCTGGCTATGGAGCCCGGCTACAAACCCTTGCCGGCCTTAGCTCAGAGCTGGGAAATCAGCGAAGATTATACGGTATATACCTTTCAAATAACTGAAGATGTCGTATTTAGTGATGGTTCTTTACTAACACTCGAGGACTTTGAAGAAAGCTTAAAAGTTTTGGCCAAAAACTACTATCTAAGTTTTGTTGACAAGTTGGAAAGCATTGCTTTAAGCGATGACGGCCTACTGACTGTTACTTTTCTTGAGCCGCATCTTAACTTCTTGAATGAAGTAGTAAGACTCCCCATCATCAAGGCAGGAAGCCTGAATGAAGAGGGGCAGATTGAAGAGTATATCGGGACAGGTCCCTTCGTCCTGACAGAGTACGAAGCTCAAGTTTCCGCAAAATTGTCCATTAATCCCCTTCACCGTCGAGCAGAAGAGTATGCACTAACTGAACTCAACTGGCGGGTCATCTCGGACGCTCAATCCAGAAAAATGGCCTTGCTATCCGGGCAAGTGGACGTCATTGGAATTTCTGAACACTGGCCCTCCGTTCCCCTGGCTATGTCAAATGAACTGAAGCAGAATGATTCCTTAGCTTTTGTAGAGCAGAACAAGGAATATTACACGATAGTCAAGGGCCTTGCGCTAAACTGGAAAACCGGTCCTCTGAGCGACCAAGCTCTCCGCCAAGCCATCATGTACACCCTTGACCGCGAAGCCTATAATCAGATTGTGCTCTTTGGCGAAGGAGAGGCTTGCGGACACTTGTTCAATCCTCTCTTCGCCGATGGCCCTAAGGAGCAAGAAGCTTTCGATTACGATTTAGATAAGGCTAGAGCCATCCTGGAAGCTGCCGGCTATCAGTGGGAAGACGGCAAGCTGACAAAGGATGGTGAGCCGATTGTCCTAAGGCAAATTATCGCCCAAGATGAGCAGTCTACAGACACCGCCGTTTTCATACAAAACGCCCTGAAGGAAATCGGTATCGAAGTGGTGATTGAAGGATTCGATACGAAACTCCTCGGTGCCGAACGGGAAAATGGCAATTTTGATATCGCCCCAACCCATGCCTGGTTTGAGCCTCTGATTTCTTCGATGAAGTTTGGTGGTTTTCAGACTGAATTCTCTCAAAGTGGTTTAGGTTTTGGCGTGAACGAACAAGCCGTCGAAGCCGGAAAGCAATTACTCCTTGTTAAAACAGCAGAGGAACTGGAGGAGGTTTCACAAGCCTACTGGGCAGCCCAGTATGAGGGCTGTTCTTATTTACCCTTGTACACTTCCGGCCGAGTGGCTTTTTTCAACAAAGACTTTGAGGGCTTCTATTACCCCGGTTGGGTTTCTCATATTGATTTGTCCGGAGTAAGAAAAGCGGATTAGCCATGTGGAAAAGAACTGTAGTTAGGCGCTTCCTCTTGCTCTTACCGATCATTTTTCTCATCAGTTTTGTTTCCTTCCTGCTAATCATGCGTTCCCCTGGAGACACAGCGCGACTGATTCTAATGCATCGCCAGCGTTCTGAGCAAATATCGGAAGCAGATATACAAGCATTTGCCGAGCAGAAAGGGCTGAATCGCTCAGCCCTTTCCCTCTATACTGATTGGCTAGCAGGCCTAGTAAGCGGCAATTTAGGCAACAGCCTGCTCACCGGCGAGCCGGTGAGTTATCTGCTGAAGAATTCCTTATCCAAGACCCTTCAGCTAACTTTGCTGGCTTTTTCCGTTAAGCTTCTGATTAGTTTTCCCTTGGGTTTTGCTGCTGCCCTGAAGGCCGGTAGCCTATGGGATAAAATCAGCGAATACTGGAGCGTACTTGCCATCAGCACACCCTATTACTGGATGGGGCAAGTAGTACTTTAGTTTTGTGCAACTAAGCTTAAGTGGCCCTTTGTACTGGGATACCACGGTTCCATTAGCCTCCTTGTACCCGGCCTTCTTATGGGACTGTTGAGCGCAGGGAGCATTTCACGCATTATCCGCAGCAAAACGCTCTTGGTGTTCAAAGAAGTGTATATCGAACAGGCTGTGGCCCAAGGCCTGCCCTTCCACCGGATTTTCTTTGGCCATGTGTTTAAAAACGTCCTGCCACCTACCCTATCAATCTTGAATCACTCGCTGACCTCGATGATTAGCGGCAGCGTAATGGTGGAGAAGATCTTTTCCATTCCCGGTATCGGGATGCTCACGCTAAAGGCCCTGGACAGCAAGGATGTCATTCTTTTGGCCGGCATTGTATTTTACCTGGCAAGCTTCATCTGCATAATTAATTTTATCACGGATTCTATCTGCATTAGCTTAGACAGGAGGGGAACAAGTGAAATCTACCGCTAGCAAAAGGCTGCTTTTTTGGGCTGTTGTGTGCACTTTGCTGATTTTTGGCATGCTGATTGTGTTTTTCCTTACCCAGGATGCCGGGATGAATACGCAGCAAATCCTTCAGGCCCCCTCTTTACATCATCCGTTTGGCACGGACCATTTGGGCAGAGATATGCTCATACGCAGTATCCACGGTTTTGTTTACAGCTTTTTCATTGCCTTCGCCATTAGCCTTGCCAGCTTCTTGCTGGGCAGCCTGGCAGGCGTTGTCATTGGTTATTATGGTGGATGGGTGGATGAGCTATTCCACCAAACCTTAAATTTTTTCATGACCTTCCCCCAGCTCATTTTTATGTTGGTCTTGGTCTCGGTGTTTGGGCGGGGGCTCCTGCCTTTAGCCTCTACCCTAACCTTTCTTGCTACTCTGTTGAAGGCTCGTACAGCCCGTGATGAAACTCAGGTCATCAAAAATAGCGACTACATCCTGAACCTTCGCATCTTAGGAGCCAAAAACAGCCGTATTTTATTTGCTCACCTCTGGCCCCATGCCATTCGCTTGCTTCTCCCCTTGTTTGCCCTAACCTTAGGGGGAACAGTTTTATCCGTGTCAGGCCTGTCCTTTTTGGGCTTCGGCGTGCAGCCGCCCAAGGCAGACATCGGCTTGATGATGAAAGATTCTCTACGCTTTGTAGACCGAGCTCCTTGGCTTTTAATTTTCCCCGGCCTCTTACAGGTCAGTGCCATTTTATCGCTAAACCGATTGAGCGATGCTCTTCGTGTGCACAGCGATAAACGAAGTCTAAAAATGTGAGGTAACTATGTATTATGAAATTCACAAACTCAGTGTTCACTTTCCCGATATTCCGCTCGATGCAGTAAGGGATGTAAGTTTCCGGCTGAAGAAAAAGCATATTTTCGCCCTCGTAGGCGAGACAGGGTCCGGCAAGACGATGATTGCCAGGGCAATTACAGGCATGCTGCCAAAGGGAGCTGTAGCCAAGGGGCAGGTAGAGAGAAACGGACAAAACCTCTTACAGCTTAGCAAAAAGGAAATGCGGCAACATCGCCGGGGCCATGTTTCCATCGTGCTACAAAACGCTGCAGCAGCCTTGAATCCTTTACTTAGCCTGAAACGACATCTGCAATTAGCTGCTCCATACCGCCTAACAAATAAGGATATGCTTGCCCTGCTTGACAGGGTTAGTTTAAAAGTAGACACCGGTTTTCTGAAAAAACGGCCCTTTGAGCTCAGCGGTGGCATGAAGCAGCGCTTTCTGTTGGCCATGGCCCTAGTGAAGTCACCCGAATTAATCATCCTCGATGAACCCACCCGTGGCTTAGATGAGGAACTCCGAGCGAATTTAGGGCGTGAAATAAGCAAAATACGAGAGTATAGCGATAGTGCCATCCTCCTCATCACTCATGATCTGCCTTTTGCCCAAGACCTATCTCAAAACATGGCCGTCCTGCATGAAGGACAAATTGTTGAAAGCGGTATGACAGAAAAACTCTTTGCCAAGCCTCGCCACCCTTACTTCCGCAGTTTGCTTAGCGCACTACCGAAGAACAATTTCCAACTGTTAGCCTGGTCTGAATCTGCAAATAATGTACACACGCAGCTATGCGAAATATCTACAGGACATTTTGTGAGGTGCCCACTATGTTAACTTGCCGACAGGTCAGCTACTCCTATAATGGGCAAGAGCCGGCTGTTCAGGACATCAGTCTGAATCTGCACCCGGGAGAAACCCTAGGCCTGACCGGCCCAAGCGGATGCGGCAAATCAACCTTGTGTCACCTTATCTTAGGCCTTATGTCTCCACAGCAAGGTGAAATCTTCTTTGGCGATAAACCGCTAACTGATTTAAAAAGAAAACGCACCATCCCTAGGCACATCCAATTGGTTATGCAAAATCCGGAAACAGCTTTTGACCCCAATAAGACAATGAATTATAGCCTGAACGAACTGCGGCATTTTCTTCCGATAGACAAAGACCTCTTGGCTGAGGATATAAGCCGAACCTTATCGTTATTAGAACTGGAAGCCGGCATGTTACCGCGCAGGCCGGAGGAACTGTCCGGTGGGCAATTGCAGCGCTTCGCTATACTGCGGGCCCTATTAATGAAACCCAAGCTGCTCATTTTGGATGAGGTTACCTCTATGCTGGACACACTGGTGCAGGCCAAAATCATTCATCTTTTAGCTCATCTAAAAGAGAAATTGGGGCTCAGCTACCTAATGGTCAGCCATGACCGCGAGCTGCTCCGCCACTTTTCTGACCGAGTGCTGACCATGCGCCGGGGACAAATTATTGATGAAAGGAGTAACGAATGAACAATCCAAAAGGAAGAAGTCGTATTATTTCCAATATTATTTTTTATCTTCGCATCTGGTGGAAAACATTTCCTTGGGGGATTGCTTTTATCCTACTATCCGTTCCGCTAACCATTTTCTCCATTTACTATCAGATTCGCATTCCGCAACTGCTCATTCAAGGAATCGAACAAGCTGAGCCGGCCGGAACAACACTTTTGGCCATAGGCCACACATTTGTTATCGTGACAATCTGCAAAATGCTAATGACCATCTGTGATGTGAAAATTAGAACTCGAGGTTCTCGCCCCCTCACTTGGCTCTACTCAATTCCCATCCATGACAAGCTTTTCTCCATGCCCTATCACCAGCTCATCAGTGCTACTGTTCAAAACAAGCTGGCCAAGTTGGAGGGGATGGTCGTCCGTCACGGAGACGGGGGACCTATTCACTTCTTTGGTATCAAGCTCTCAAGTCTCTTCATTGCTGCCGTAGGCATGGTGGTGTTTGCCGGACAAATCATCTACATCAATCCCTGGCTCCTGCTCATCATGCTCCTGTCCTCCATACTCCATCTGGTCTATGGCATTTATGCCGGGAAATACACCGAGCGGAACATGCGTGAACGCAGTGACTCCGAAAAGAAAGAGCGCTATATCGTCAAAAGCCTGGAAGACCGACACTTTTCCAAGGATATCCGCCTATTTGCTTTATTGCCGCATTTAAAAAAATTATTCTCGGTCTACCATAATCAGCATGCAGGCTATTTGAAGAAAGAATCCAATGTTCAGCTGGGCTCTGTTTTCGTCAGCTCAACAGCAGTACTTATCCGCGATATTCTGGCTTACGTTTACCTCGCTTACCGGCTGCTAGCCGGAGAGCTGATGATTTCAGACTTTGTCTATCTTGCTGCCCTGGTGACACATTTTTCTGCTTGGATGAACCACATCGTAGAAAACGCCAATGAACTGATTATATTCAGCGCCCAGATGGAACAATTCCGAGATTTCATGGATATGGAAATAGAAGAAGAGCCGGGCCATGTAACCGCAAAAGACGTTTCTTCTCAGCCTGAGATCGTGTTTTCAAACGTAAGTTACCATTATCCGGAGAGCGAGAAACTCATTTTCGATAACTTCAATCTACGAATCGCTCCGGGGGAAAAACTTGCTCTTGTAGGCGTTAACGGCGCAGGGAAAACGACACTGATGCATCTGCTCATGGGCCTGTTAAAGCCAAGTCAAGGAGACATTTTAATTGATGGAAAGAACAGTAAAGATTTTTCGAAGAAGGAATATTATCAGCTTTTCTCTCCCGTCTTTCAGGACATCACCATTTTCCCGGAATCCATTGCCAAAAATATTACGGGAAGTCCTCGAGTGGATAAGGATAGGCTAGATCAAGCCATCAAAACGGCTGGCTTTGCTGATTATGTGGAGTCTCTGCCGGAAAAGGAACAAACTAAGTTAGTCCGTGATAGTGCAGCCTCAGCGATTGATTTATCCGGTGGATTAAATCAGCGAATGTTGCTGGCACGGGCTTTGTATAAGGATGCTCCCATTAATATCCTGGATGAACCCACTGCTGCCCTTGATCCTCTGGCAGAGAGTCGAATGTATGAAGAATATGACACTATGAGCCGGAATAAAACGACCATCTTCATTTCCCACCGGCTGGCTTCTACACGCTTTTGCGACCGCATTATATTTCTGGAAGAGGGCAAAGTCCTGGAAGAAGGCAGTCATCAAGAACTGATGGAAAAAAGAGGAGATTATTTTAGCATGTACGAGGCCCAGAGCGCCTATTATCAGGAGGAAACATATAATGAAAGCAAAGTTTAAACGCTTCCTATCCACCCTGCGCTATATTTGTCAATTGGAGCCCAGGATGCTCTATGACGGAATAGCCGGGGCAGTTATTAATTCCATAAAGCCTTTTGTCCTACTAATAATCTCTAAGGTCCTGATTGAAGCAGTACTCAACAAAGCAGACTATGTCGTGCTGCTCCGGCGGATCCTTCTTCTGCTTTTAGGGTATTTTCTCTGTTCGCTATTAGGGGGGTATTTTGAAAAACGCTACAACTACTATTTCAAAAAATTCCTCCTTAAACACGACATGCATAAAGCCTGCCATCTGCTGAAAATCCCCTACGCTTGGACGGAGGAGGACAGCATGCAGGAGCATTTAACGGAAATTCTCAATCTGGAAACGAAAAACGTGTACGGTTTCCGCTCCTTTAGCACCCGGCTAAACCAGACCTGCGGCTCTCTAGCCGGCTTGTTGTTGGCCATCAGCTTGTCTGCAGGCATCTTCATGAGAGGAGGCTCCCTAGGCAGGCTACCGGCATGGGGACTGGACCTGGCTTTTATCCTTCTCTTTATTAGCCTGTTTTTATTGACACTGAAAATCGTGGTCTGGATTAATGTTCAATTTGGCGAGCTTATAGGAAAAAACACGACTCCGCTGGGGCGCTACCTGAAAGCCTACAACGCCCTAATCTATCAGTATCGGAGCGGGAAAGATATCCGCCTTTTCAGCAAAGAACTGGCCACGGAGTACACCAAGACCTACCTTGCATTTTCGGAAAAAATGTTCACCTTCCTATCCACTCTGTTCACTAAAAATATCACCATAGAAACTATGATGGCCAGTCTCACCAACGGTGTGCTCTATTTTTTCATCGCTGTCAAAGCCCTGGCCGGGACGATTCGCCTAAGTGAAATCATGCTCTTCATCGGTGCCTTCTCGCAGCTAATCCATTATGCCATGGAACTGCTTGACGGGATAAGTATGCTCTATTCAGGGGATCTATATCGGGAAAAATTGCTGGACTATTACTCGTGGGGTAAGGAGGATGATTCGTCTCTTAAAAGACTCGCCCCATCACCTACCCCCACCGCTACATGCAAGGCAGAGGCTGCTGCTCAATCCATTTCTAATACAAAAGAATCATCGCCAAGTCCCCCTGCCGCCTGTCAGGTAAAAGAACTCAGTTTTCAGTACCCGGGAACAGAAAGAACCGTTCTGAAAAATATTTCCTTTAGTCTTGTGCCGGGCGAAAAACTGGCGATTGTCGGCGAGAACGGTTCCGGTAAAACGACCCTAATCAAGCTTCTAATCGGGCTATATAAAGACTATGAAGGAAATATCTACTTAAATGGGAAAAATGCCCGAGAGATGTCTGCAGAAAACATTGGTCAGCTATTTGCTCCTGTATTTCAAGATTATAAACTCTTAGCCTTTACACTAAAAGACAATGTGACCAGCTTTACAGAGCTTCCCGACACACAAATCAAAGAGGTGCTAACCCAAGTGGGGCTGAAAGAGTTTTATGATACTCACGGTCCTGATGTGTACCTGACACGAAGTTTCGAAGCTGAGGGGGTTGAAATTTCCGGCGGAGAAGGTCAAAAAATCGCCATGGCAAGAGCCATGCTGAAGCGTGCAGCTATTTTTGTTTTGGACGAGCCAACAGCAGCGCTGGATCCCATCGCCGAGCGAGACATCTATGAGAAATTCAATGAGATTATTGAAGGGAAAACGGCTGTATTTATTTCGCACCGGCTTTCCTCCTGCAAATTCTGCGATCGCATTTTGGTCTTGGACAAGGGAGAATTAGTGCAAGAGGGAACACATGAAGTCCTCTTGGAAAATGAACAAGGAAAATACCGGACCTTGTGGAATGCCCAAGCCCGTCACTACACCAAAAATTGAATTAGTACCAGTCTCTTCTTAATTACAAACAGAGGCTATAATTGATATGAATTTCGGGGAGCTAAGGCATATTTTGTATGGTCGGCTTAACCGGAAAAAGAAAGTATAACTTCTAACACAATTCGAGTAAAATAGGAATTAGCCCGGGTACACAAACCGGAGATACTCGCTGTCCGTTTATGACAGCTGAAACAATTCAATAAGAGGTACTTGCAATGAAAAGAATAATAGCACTGGTATGCTGCTTTGTATTCATACTTCCCTTGGTTGGCAGCCCTGTAATATTTGCCGATGAGGCCGGCAGAGAGCAAAAGGTCGGCTCTGAGGAGCCGGGCCTTCCGATAAAGCTGACAGCCGACACTTTTGATGAGAATTTGCTTCGCTACATGGCCTCCGTCACCGAGGGAAGCTATATGCTTTCGCCTCTAAGCTTCCGCTATGCCCTGGGCCTCCTTCTGGCCGGCGCGTCGGGAGAGACTAAAACGGAGCTGATGACGGCGCTTGGTGTAACTACTGAAGAGGAATGGGAAGAGAGCTGTCTTGCCTTCAACGACTTTGCCGCAAAGTACGCCGACTCGGCCAAAAGAGAGCTTGACCAAGTCCGTAAGTGGAAAAAGGAGGGGGTGGTTGATGCCGATCAAGCAGAGCCCTCCCGGGCCCTGCAGCTGGCAAACTCCCTATGGAAAAGGGAGGATATCACGGCCGACTTTACTGCAGAATACCGTGAAAAAATTGAACAATGCTACGCTGCAGAGTATTACAACTTTACACGAGAGACGGCTGTAGAAAAAATCAATACCTGGGCAGATGAAAAGACCGAAGGCCTCATCCCCGAACTACTGCCCGCCGATTATGACAGCTCAAATCTCGCGCTTGTTCTGATGAATGCCCTCTATTATAAAAATAGCTGGAAAAACCCCTTCCCGGAAGAGTTTACAGAAGATGGCGACTTCACTCTTGAGGATGGCAGCCTTGTCAACAAAAGTTTTATGAAGCAGGAGGAGCGTTTTGCCTATTACGAGGATGAGGATACGCAGCTGGTCATCCTTCCCATGAAGGATGGGGTGCATATGGCCTATGTCCTGGGCAGCACGGAAAATCTGGAAGAGAAGGTTGCCAAAGCCGAGAAGACATTGGTTCGGGTGACCCTTCCGAAAATCGACCTGGAAACTTCCTTTGACCAGCAGGAACTGGTGAATTTCCTGAAGGCCTGTGGCGCCAGCCTTGTCTTCGACCAAGACCAGGCCGATTTTTCTTGTATGCTGGACCATCAGGTCTGGGTGGACGACATCATTCAGAAGACCCGGCTGAAGACCGACGAAGACGGCGTGGAGGCTGCCGCTGTCACAGCCGTAATGATGGTAGAGACCGCCTTAATAATTGAGCCGGACCAACCCAAGTTGTTTACCGCTGACCGTCCTTTCAGCTTCTATATTTACACCGGGGGGAACAAGGTCAAGCATATGATCTTTGCCGGGGAAATCGTGGATTAACAGGGGAAAATGTTGGCCGGAATAATATGTTTGTAGGTGACACTGATGATAAATAACTTTATGAAAAAATTGAGTGATAAAGCCTATTTTAACGATTTAGACAGGATTGATTTATCGAAACTGGATAGGGGTGTCAAAGTAGTAAAAGATATCAGCTATACAAACGATAATTCCCTTGAGCATAAATTAGACATCCACTATAAAGACAATCATAAATTGAAGCCTATCCTAGTCAATATACACGGCGGGGGCTTTATCTCCGGCTATAAAGAAATGGATTCCTTGTTTGCCAATTATCTGGCGCAAAGAGGCTTGGTCGTCTTTAATGTAAATTACCGTCTGGCCTACCCGACAATCCATGTCTTTGACCAAATAGAAGATATCGCCCATGCTCTTAAGTGGATTGTTGCCAATGCCGAAAAATATGAAGCGAATAGTCATGAAATGTATATCGCCGGTCATTCGGCCGGCGGAGTGTTGGCTGTTGCCGAAGCCTTGCTATGCACGGACAAAAAAATGAGAGAGGATTTTAATCTGGAGGAAAGAAACTATAGCTATAGGGGAATTATTCTTGATTGCGGCGCCCTGCATATTTACCGTAAAAGCATAGCCTATTGGGGAATGAGAAATATGATCTTCCCGAAAGGCTACAATAAGATGGCCAGATACCAATATTTAATTTTTGAGAATAATCGCTCTTTATCAACATTACCCAAAACGGTCTTACTGACCAATGAAAAAGATGAACTAAAAAACATGACCTATCACTTTAAAAAGCTACTGGATGACCAAGGGGTTGATAATATATTGCTAGATAGCGGGACTGATGGCCATGTGGGAATAATTTTCAAACCCTATACAAGGGAAAATCAAAAAAGATTAGATGATATTCAGCAATATTTTGAAGGTTAAGAAGCTTTGCTTTGTGAGAAAAAGGCAGGGTGCCTTAAGTTCCATCGAAAACCCTTGTCGTTTCCGACAGGGTATTTTTTTGCCATTGATTAGACTAAAATAGAGGATGAATACACCCTGTATTTCCAGAAGCCACAAAGGCCGAAGCATGGCGGGAAATTAGCGGTCATGCTATTTATTCAAAAGAAAAACGGAGGTTACGATGAAAACAATTCCTAAGCAACAACAGTTTATTTTATCTTGCCTACTCTTGTTGGCCTACTGTATTTTCCTTCTTCCTAGCGGAGATGTTGCAGCAAGAGGCGGAGATGATAGGAATAAAACCCTGGAAAACATCCTGCAACCCCTTAATGTCAAGCAAGAAGCCAAGGAGCGATTTCCAAAGTTTCTGGAGCAAGAAGCTGACATTTTAGATGATTTTAAGTTACCATACCTCCGGCTTGATAGCCCGGATGCCCAAGCCTTTAATGCAGAAATCAGGGAACTGGTAGAAAAAGCTTATCTGGGCTTTGACATGGAATATCGCCCCTACCTTCATGCCAGCTATGAAAGCTACCTATACGAAGACTATTTGTCCATCCTCATGGTCTATGGTATTTGGACGGATATGCAAATCTATTTTGAACGGGCCTACTGCTTTCATCTGCCAACAGGAAAACTCCTCAGTAATGAGGAACTCCTTGCCGATTTAGGCTATGAGGATAAAAGCGCCGAAGAAATAGCTGAAGATACCCTCTTCTACTACAACCGCATCCATCAGGCCTTTGACCGCGACTTAGATCAGATGGAAAAAACCATGCTGGGCACTAGTCTGGATTGGCTTTGGAGCGGTGATGCCGGGCCTGAACTCTACCTTGATAATGTAGGGCGCTTGATGCTTAATCAAATGATCGCCATCCCCGCCGGCAGCGGACAAGGTTATGCCCAAATTGAAGCCCTTCACCCGATTTTCGCCGGAGATGCTGCCCTGAACAGCCTTTATGTCGATATCGCCAAAGAGTTAGGCGACTTTGACCCCTATTCCGACGCGGCCCCGATGGCTCTTATTGCCTATCTGGGCGAACAAGACCCGGACAACTATCTTAGTGTTGATGATATTTTTAGCCGGCTGTCCGCCTTTTTAGCTTCTTTTGACCGCTACAATGTGCCCAGCCTCCACTACAATATGAAATATGAACCGGAAACCTATGGGTCAAAAGTTGACGGCAGCGGTTTCTTTTTAATCATTCCCCGCCTGGAAAGGCAAATGACCGCTATCGGTTATGAGGGCTTTGAAAATCCTATCACAACCCCCCTGTATTTTAGCCTGGATACAGCAGCCCTGGTTGTCCACGAACTTGGTTCTGACATCGATGAAGTAACTTGGGAGTGCTATCTTCGGGACAGGTATAATCTAATAGGCTTTTCTATCTTGGCGGATGAAGAAGGCTTTTTGTATGACTTGCCGGTCGGCTTCTACGATTTTAGTGAGTATGTGCAGGGACTGGAGGACCTCTATTACAGAACAGAACATCTCTATGATGAGTACCAGCCCTATTTGAGCCTCTTTTGGGACTATGACTAAGGATAAGAAGGGAAAAAGAGATGAAAAATATTTTTGAAAATAAACTATGGTGTGCCTTACTGCTTTTGCCGCTTCTTCTGCTCTCGACCTTGTTCGGCCCTCTCACCTTCCGGGGAGAAGCTGTCCTGGCAGAAAGCTTTAGCCTTGTTGAAGAAGTAGAGGCTCGTGATTATCTGGCTAAAAGCTTTCCTGAAGGCTTGCCGGCCAACTGGAATTTTGACTCCTGCCCCATTGTACCGCAGCTAAGCGATAAGTTGGCAGCAGCTGATGAAGTGAATGCAAAAATTGAAGAGTATATTAAAGAATATGTAAAGGTCTTGGAAGCCGGCGAGGTCTATGGCCAGGGAATAAAATGTCAAGAATACCGCTACGGAGATATGATTGCTCTGGAATTCACAGCCTATGTCTATGGCCTGGAGTATTTCAATAAGAGCAAAGTATTTCAGTTGCAACTGCCTGAGGGAAAACTCTTGCATAACGAGGATATCCTTAGCCGCTTAGGGCTCTCTGATTGCCCGCCGGAAGAATTATTTGAAGACAGTATCTGTGCTAATTACCATCCTGTATCAACCTTTAATTATCCGGCCATGAACAGATTCTCGCGAGATGTCCTCGCCCATATGATTTTGGACTCCTGGCAGGAGGATAATCAGAACTATGACTTATATTTCGATGACGGCGGCAAACTGCTCTTCCACTATCAATCACCGGCCTTTGGGGTCTACCATATTGAGGCTATCGCCCCCCAGAAGCGGGTAGACCTCCGCCTCAATCCCCTCTATGAGAAAGTGGCCCGGAGGCTAGACATAAATCCTTACCATGAGGATGCCCCCCTGCTCCTGCTGGCCTTTTTAGGCCAAGTAAATGCAGGCGAAGAATTAGCTGATGTCTTGTCCCTGGAACGGCGTCTCGCAGCAGAGCATCAATCCCATGAATCGGCCGGCCTTTTATTTGATGTTACTTCCACCGATTATGGTTTTGAAAGACTGGCCGGCAATGAGTTCTACCTGGCCATTCCCAAGTATGAACGGCAGGTGGTCAATATGATGTTTGTGGAAGAGGCCAACCCGGAGACCATGGCGAGTGTTGGCGGCTATTATGATGCCCTACCCGCTACACTGGGAAAAAGTGTGGTTTTGGTCCAAAACTGGCGTGGCCAAGAACGAATCTACGCTATCGGCAGTTTTTACCGAGACCGGGAATTGTTCTTACAAGTGGAAGTCAACAGCAACAAGGAACTCATCAATTTACCTGCAAATGTGGTCGATATCGGCCACTATATCCGGGGTCTGGCAAGTCTGGAATATACCTGGTATGACGTGGACATTTTCGATGAGCTCATCCCCTACATCGGCATGGGTTAATAGCGGCAAGGATCGGCATGGGTTAATAGCGGCAAGGAGCCGGAAAATTGTCTGACAAGGACATTTTTACCTGGCTTAGCCCTTATCCCAAACCATTATAAAAGAGGCCGGGTAGCCTGGATAGGCACTCGGCTTTTTGCATGGACTTCTCTTTCATCTATGGCTTCGATTGCCTAAACATAACTCCTCTCTTCAGCCCCAATGACCATAAAGTCCACCTCCAACAGGCGGACCAAGGATTATGGCTTTCGCCGGCTATCTTAAAGCGGACCAGTGGGGATCTCGGAAAAAAGAGGGCCTTTTAAAACTTGTTTTTTACTTTATTTGCGAGTATAACCTAAGTATTACATCGAAATAACATATAAATAAGGGTGTAATGTACAATTTATTAGGTGAAGAGATACAAGCGGGCATACCGATATTGTATCCGGTGAGGAGGAAGTTATGGCTTTAAAAGTAGGAATGTTGACCAGCGGAGGAGATGCTCAAGGTCTAAACTCAACCATGCGCGGGGTAAGCAGAGCCTTGTGGAACAAGGAACCGGACACCAAAATTCTTGGTTTTCTTAATGGCTACCTCGGCTTAATGCGTAGTGACTACCGTCATATGCGCGATCACGATTTTTCCGGTGTACTAACCTTGGGCGGTACCATTTTGGGGACCTCCCGCCAGCCCTTTAAGATGATTAACGATCCTTTGCATGAGGATGAGCCGGAAGGAATAAGCAGATTGGAAGCCATGGTTCAGACCTATAAGGACCTTGGCCTTGATGCCTTGGTTGTCTTGGGTGGTGGCGGCTCGCAAAAAACAGCCAACGTCTTAAGCCAAGCCGGCTGCAATATTATCCACCTGCCTAAGACGATTGACAATGACCTTTCCGGAACAGAAATGTCCTTCGGCTTCCAAAGTGCCGTCAATATTGCCACTCAAGTCATTGATGGAATCCATACAACGGCAACCTCGCACGGCAGGGTTTTTATTGTCGAAATTATGGGGAACAAGGTTGGCTGGCTTGCCCTTCATGCCGGGGTTGCCTCAGGCGCCGATGTTATCTTAATTCCGGAAATACCCTATGACCCCATCAAGATTTTTCAAGCCTTGCAATCCCGCCAAAAGGAAAAGAAGCGTTTCACCATAATTGCTATTGCCGAAGGGGCCATATCTATTGATGAGATTAATATGAACAAAGACGAACGTAAAGCCCACAGGAAGAATGTATCTTCCGTTGCCTACCACTTGCAAAATCAGCTGGCAGATCTAATGGTTCAGGAAACCAGGGTTTGTGTTCCGGGCCACTTTCAACGGGGCGGATCACCCTCAGCCTTTGACCGGGTCCTCACTACAAAACTAGGTGTTGAAGCTGCCAATGCCGTCCTGGAGGGTGACTTCGGCAAGATGATTGGTATTGCCGGGCAAAAAACGATTCGCGTTTCACTAGAGGAAGTTTCAGGCAAAACCAAGTATGTTCCCCTGGACGATCCGGTTCTCTTAGCTGCCCGCCAGGTAGGTATTTTCTTCGGGGACTAGTGGGCCTAACTTTTCTTTACGGAACTTATCTAGGGTAAAGGAGATGAGAATGAGGGATAAGGTATTATTTATTGCAGCCATTGAAGTTGGTTCGCATGAAACATTTTTAAAAATAGCAGAAGTTTTGCCGGGCGGAGACATTTCAGAGGTTGACTTCGTGTCCAGGATGATTAATCTTGGGTCTGATAGTTACCGTTTGGGCTATATTACAGACGAAAATATTGCCATCTTGATAGAAAGTCTCCAAGATTTTAAAAAGATTATTTCCGCCTATCCTCATATTGCGGTCATAGCCGCTTGCACCTCAGCAGTGCGCGAAGCAAACAACCGCCTGTTTTTGCTCGATCAGATTTACCGGCAAACCGGCTTTAAAATTATGATTTATTCAAATCAGCTGGAAATTAGTGAAATGTTGCGGGCCGTTCGTTTGAAAATGCCGACCTTCGACCAGCTAATTAAAGAGCCCACTTTGTTTCTTGATATCGGTGCCGGCAGCACTCAATTTGCCCTCTTTGATAAAGGGGAATTAACCTTTACCCAAAATATCTTGCTGGGCTCTCTGCGAGTACGCGATAGGCTTTCCGCTCTGGAGAAGCATACGGCAGATTTTATCGCCCTTATGCTTGAATATATTTCCGGCGACCTGGATTACTACCGTTCTTTTGTCCCCAAAAAAGAGGGCTACAAGAACTTTATCCTGGTTGGCAAAAACCTGAATATTTGGCGTTATTTAGCTGATTTACCCTTATTCGGGACGGTCGAGTTGTCCTACAAAAAATTCGAAAAACTCTTTGATGTTATTATTCATAGTTCCAGCTTCGACCTGGTCGACCAATTTGATATCAGCCAGGAGCAGGCAAGCCTTCTGCTGCCTGTTGCCGTGGTCATCAAGGAAATGTTCGAGTTTGCAGGATTGGACCGGCTTATTATGCCGGATGCCATTTTGGCTGACGGTTTAATTGTTAAAAAGGCTGAACAGCTAAATTTGATTGAAAAAGACCAAAGACCCTTCAAGGATAGCTTGAGCTATGCCAAACATATTGCCAAGAGATATCACACCAGCTTTAAACATACAGAGCAAATTGAAAAACTTGCCCTGCAGCTGTTCGATCAACTTCAAGACCAGCACGGGCTTCAGCCTATCCACCGCTTCATATTGAGAGTAGCAGCCATTCTTCATAATATAGGCAAATTTTTCACTGTAAAACATGACGGCAGAATAGCCTATGAGATGATTAAAGCATTCGATTTAGTCGGCATGAGTAACTATGAAACAGAGTTAATTGCCCTCCTTGTCAAACACCATGCCGACGATCTTCTCACACTCAACCATGAAAAAATCGCTTTAGCCCCCGGAGACCAGCTGACCTTTGTAAAGTTAGCCGCCTTGCTCGGTATGGCCAGCGCTTTAGATGCCAGTCACAAGGGCAAAGTAAAGAGAATTACAACAGAGGCACGAAAGCGGCATATCAAGGTCATGCTCGAATCAAACCAGGACCTTACCTTGGAATCCTGGAGTTTTCAAAAACCTGCTAAACACTTCCAAAAAATTTTCGGCATAGAATTAAGATTGTCGGTAGTGGCTGAAAGGGATAAAAATTGATAGGAAAGCCATTTGAAGGAGGATAAAATGTTGCCAACAATTAATGAGGTTATTGATCAGAAATTTTCTGCCAAAAAGAACTATCCGCCTTTAGCGGGCGAACGTATGATTAACCGCGAACTTAGCTGGATGGATTTCAATCAAAGGGTTCTGGAGGAGGCGCAAGATCCGACCAATCCTCTTTACGAGCGGCTCAACTTTTTAGCGATAACTTGTTCAAATTTAGATGAACATTTTATGGTCAGGGTGGCTTCACTCTACAACCTGATTGAGGCCGGTTCAGAAAAAAAAGATCCGGCCAATATGACGCCGACAGAACAGTGGGAAGCCTTAATGGCTCGTTGTAAAGAATTTTACAGGGACCAGTATGATACTTTTAATAAGCAAATCATGCCGGCCCTGCAAGCGGAAAATATCCATTATTTAACCTTAGATCAAGTAACTGAAAGTGAGTATGACTTCCTGGCTAAACACTTTGAAAATAATATCTACCCGGTTTTAACTCCTCTGGCAGTCGATGCCGGCAGACCCTTCCCCTTAATTCCCAATCAGAACCTGAACCTTTTTGTCACCTTTGCCTCGCAAGAGGAAAAAGTCGACACCTTGGAGACCAGCTTTTTTGCCATTGTTGAAGTTCCCTCCATCCTGCCGAGACTGATTAAATTGCCGGGCCAAGCGAAGCGCTTTGTCCTCATCGAGGCAGTCATTGCCGAGTTTGTTCATCAACTCTTCTACAATCAGGAAATCGAATCCGTCACCTGCTTCAGGGTAATGCGGAATGCAGACTACGAACTGGATGATGAAGATATTACCGACCTGATGATTGAGATGGAAGGCATCCTATGGCAGCGCGAACGGGGCAGGATTATCCGTCTGGAAATTCAAAGGGAGGGCGGAAAGAAGGCCCGCCATACACTGCAAAACTTAATGGGGGTCTCGGACCAGGTTATCTTCAGTATAAAAGGGCCGATCAATTTACAATTTGTCGATGAAATCAGGGACCTATACCCCAATTCCAGTTTGCGCTACGAAAAATTTAAAGGACAACTGGCACCGGCTTGGGGGACAGACCGGGATCCGGACTGTTTTGAGATTATTAAAAATGGCGACCTGATTTTGCACCACCCTTATGAATCTTTCGACCCCACAGTCAAAGTTATCCAGCAGGCAGCACGAGATCCTAAGGTACTGGCCATCAAGCAAACCCTCTACAGGGTCAGTGGCAATTCGCCGATTATCAAGGCCCTGGCAGAAGCCGCCGAACATGGCAAACATGTCATGGTTTTGGTCGAGTTGAAGGCCCGTTTTGATGAAGAGAGCAATATCCACTGGGCAAGACGTTTGGAAAGGGTCGGCTGTCATGTCATTTATGGCCTGAAGGGCCTGAAAACCCATAGCAAAATCACTTTAATTGTGAGGCAGGAGGCGTCCGGCATCAGGCGCTATGTCCACCTGGGTACCGGAAACTATAACGATATCACGGCAAAGATTTATACCGATTTCGGCCTGTGGACAGCCTCCGAACAAATTGGCCAGGATGCGACCAATTTTTTCAATATGATCTCCGGTTATTCCATCCCTCTGGGCTGGAGGAAAATCATTCCGGCCCCACGCTGGTTGCGCAAGGATACTCTGGCCAGAATCAGACAAGAGCAAAAGCATGCCGAGGCAGGCCGGCGCGCTGTTATAGTAGCCAAAATTAATTCTTTGATAGACTCTGAAATCATTGAAGCCCTCTATTCCGCTTCACAGGCCGGGGTAAAAATCTGCCTGATTGTCCGGGGAATATGCGGTTTGAAGGCAGGGGTTAAAGGTTTGTCTGAGAATATCGAAGTGCGCAGCCTGGTTGGCAGATTTCTGGAACACAGCCGAATCTTTTACTATTACAATGACGGTCGCGAGGACATTTTTCTTTCCAGTGCGGATTGGATGCCGCGTAACCTAGACCGACGGATTGAAATTTTATTTCCGGTCGAAGACGAGCAGTGTCGTGAGCGGGTTTTAGAGGTACTGATTTATCAAATGCTGGATACGGACCGGGCAAGAATCATGCAAGCGGACGGGTCCTATATCCGCTTTAGAGACCAGACCCCTCTTGACCAACGGATTGACTCGCAAATCGCTCTAATGGAGTCCGCCTTGCGAGCCTCTGAAGGAATGCGGCAAAAATTAAATAATTCCAATCGTTATGAACCCTTATCGTCAAAGCAGGGCTTATAGAAAGGTTCATAGCTCTTCTAATGTTGAAGCTAGCAGCCAATATTAGCACGAATATTGGCTGCCCTGTCTCCGGTTAAGTAAAAACAGCCCCGCTATACATTGCAAAAATGGCTGACTTTCAACAGCCGGACCAAGCGGCGGACGAAAGTTCACCCCTTTCATTTTCCCTGTCTGCCTATTTCTCATCATTTTCTCATCTTTCTTTCACGGTCCTCTCAGCCTTATTTAACATCAAATTAAACTGCTTCTAGGCTTTTTTTAACAAAGTTTTGCTAACCTTGTCTTAGATTTTTTAATAAAATATTTTGTTCCACTCGTCTTGGAACTAGAAGGACCGGCTTGTGAAAAATATAAATAAAAACAGAAGTCTTTGGGGACTCGCGCTGGTAATCATTGGTGCTGTTATTGCTTTGAACACACTGGGCTTTACCCAAATAGATATCTTTTTTGACGGTTGGTGGACCTTATTCATCATCATTCCTTCTGCCGTCGGCTTATGGAACAAAGAAGAGAAAACAGGAAACTTAATCGGCCTGGCCGTTGGACTTGCCCTTCTTTTTTCTTCTTGGGGCCTTCTGGATTTGAGCTTGATTTGGCAATTATTCGTTCCGGCCATCATTATTATGATTGGTTTGAGGATGATTTTTTCTTCCTCTTTCAATCGGGAATCCAGTGAAAAAATCAAAGAATTGAAAGCAAATAGGCCGGAAGCTCCGAAAGACACCGCAACCTTCTCATCCCATACTGTGGACTACGACGGGAAGATTTTTGAAGGAGGGGTATTAGATGCCGTTTTCGGAAGTATCAAATATGACCTTAGGCGGGCTCGTATCGAGGGAGATTGCGTCATTACCGCCTCCGCTGTTTTCTCCGGCATAGATATACTACTTCCGGAATATCTGGAAGTTGACATTGACTCCAGTGCATTTTTCGGGGCTGTTAGCGATAAAAGGAAAAAAGCGGGCAGTCAGGATAAGCAAGTGGCTAAGCCTTTAACCTTGTATATCGAGGCGAATAGTATCTTTGGAGGAATTAATATTCTATGAGATCCTGGCACAATATAATCAAATACCTGGCTATAGTTTTTGCAATTATGCTAGTAATCGGGATACTGGGTGGAATCATCCGTATTTTATCTTTCATCAGCCCTGCCTTTGCTTCCGGGGTTAGCAAAGACTACAAAACATATGCCATAGAAAATGATATTCACATTTTGGATATCGATATTCAGGAAGCGAATCTTGAGCTGGAAGCAACAAGCGATTCAAAGATCCGCGTGGAAAGTAATTATAAACATCTGACAGTTACAGAAAAGGGAGACAAGCTGCTTATTAAAGACAAGAAAAGCTTTTTCTCCAATACAGGGGGAAAGGCTGTGGTAAAGCTATTTATCCCCCACAATAATGTCTTTGATGAAGTAGAAATCAGCACAGGGGCCGGCAGTCTAAATATAGAAAAGCTGGAGGCAAACTCTATCGATATGGATTTCGGAGCCGGAAAAGCCCTGCTGAAAAATATATTAGCCCGCAACCATGCGTCTTTAGATTCCGGCCTGGGAGAACTCATTATCAAAGACAGTGAATTCACCAACTTAGACCTGGACATGGGGGTCGGCCAACTAGACTTTTCCGGCAGCCTCTCAGGCAGGAACTCCTTTAGGATGGGGGTTGGCTCAAGCCAATTTAAGTTCAGGGGTTCCTTGGACGACTATGCCCTGGATATCAAAAAGGGCCTGGGCGAAATTCGCGTCGGCAGAGAGAATATAGATAGCGATACAGAACTTGGTCGAGGCGACCGGAAAATTTACATTGAAGGGGCTGTCGGTTCAGTTAAGATAGATTTTTCAGAATAATGATTGTACTTATTTCAGATGACAGTAGAGAAAATTGGGGATTGAAGCTGCAAAAGGCCATGCTTCCTACGGAAGCCCGGTCTCTTCGTTTTGCTGCCAATACCCTTGACATCAAATGTTGTACCGCCTGCAGCAGTTGCAGCGGGAAAACTTACGGGCGCTGTGTAATCCGGGATGACATGCAGGTCCTCTTAGCAAAAATTGTCCGCTGCCGGGCCCTTGTCCTTGTCTCCCCCATAGTCTTTGGCGGGGTTAGTTTCCACATCAAGAAGCTACTGGACCGAATGTCGCCGGTGGGTGACCCCCGCTACCGGCTTAGGGACGGCGAATTGGTCAAGGGCAGTAGGGGAAAGGAAAGACGCTATTATCTGCTAGGAATCGGGGATAATTTAAGCCGGGCGGAAGAGTCGGCTTTTTTTCAGTTTCATGAAGAAAATCGGAAAATCATGGACGTCAAGGGGCGGGCCTTTATCCTGAGTAGCAGGCCGGACAGGCTTGCCCTTGAGAAAATCGCTCGGGAGATTTGCCATGAATAAGTCTGATATCTTGCTCATTTGTGCCAGTCCCAGGCGTAAAGGGACCAGTGCCATGTTACTGGACCGTATCCGCAGGGTTACCGGCGGTGAATTGGCTTTCCTGGCTCAAAGAGGCCCCCTCGACGACCTGATAGGAGCCATGCAAGGGGCGGCAAAAATTGTCATATCCGGGCCCTGCTACATTAATACCTATCCGGCCAGGCTGCTTGAATTGCTGGAACTAGCCTCCCGGACCGGTGGATTCTCCGGCCAGAAACTCTATGGCATCATTAATGGCGGTATGCCTTACATTCATACCCATCAGCACGGCCTCCGCTATCTGCAATTGTTTGCAGAGCAAAATAATCTATCCTGGCAGGGCGGTTTTGTCTTGGGTGGCGGTGCCATGCTGGACGGCAGGCCTCTGGAAAAGCATATGGGGCACCGGAAAGTTGTGCCGGCTTTTCATCAGTTTGTCCGGCATGTCCAAGAAGGGACCCCCTCTCCCGACAGCCTATATGAAAAGGCCCAGCCCCCTCCGGGCAGGCTCACAACTCGCATCTTCGCCAGGCTGCTAACCTTCATAGTAGAAAAAAACCTTAAAAAATATGGCCACGATCCGGAAGCGCCAAACTTCTATCTGCAGGAGGAAGCTGAAGGTCAATAGCCTAGCCCGGTTAATGAATGTACTCCAATCCACCCTTTTTGAGAACCCTAACTCACTGCCCGCTAGCAGAGAACTAGCAGGGAACAAGCATAATTTTCAAAAAAGGGGTCTACCCCCTTCTCTGAAAATAAGCAAGACCTTACTTGCCGGAGTCCGAAACCCTGAAACCGGCAAACCTACATTCTCATGGCGACATCCAGAGCCAAATCTGAACGCTCGCACTCACTGGCTAACATGGTAACTTGAGCACAGTAGGGACTTCCTTTTATCCGTTCTGCAGCATAAGTCAAACCGTTCGTGTAGCGGTTTAAAAGCGGATTGTCAATTTGTTCGGGATCCCCCAAAAGTACCACTTTTGTTCCTTTACCGACTCGCGTGATAATACCTTTCACTTGATTCGGGGTGAGATTCTGGGCCTCATCCAAAATAAACCAGGTATCACAAATCGACCGTCCGCGCATGAAGTTCATCGCTTCCGCAGTGATAATACCGGCCTCAAGTAAATAGTCAATCCGTGACCGTACTTCCTCATCGTGCTTGAAATCACGTTTATGGTCTAAATCAAGAAGGTTCTCCAGATTGTCAACAATCGGTCTCAGGAGGGGGGATATTTTTTCCTGCTCCGAGCCCGGAAGAAAGCCGATATCGGAATCAAACTGTGCGTTTGGCCGACAAATGAGAATTCTTCTATAAGCCTTCTCCCCTTCCAGGACCCTTTCCAGGCCGACAGCAAGAGAATAGAAGGTCTTCGCTGTACCCGCCGGTCCTTGCACAATGACCAGCGGAGCCTCATCCACACCCAGCATTAAGGCCTCCTGCAGAAAATACTGGCCTACGCTTCTGGCACGTACACCAAAGGGCATTTCTTCTGAATACTTTAGCGGAATAATACGGCCTTTTGTGTAGCGCCCCAGCATAGTCTTCCGCTCATATATGTCTGAGTGCAGAATAAGAAATTGATGGTCCAAGAATTCCACTTCCCGCCGCAAACCGCCCTCATCTACCGTATAGGCTTCAGATGCGGGCAATCCCCCTTTCTTAAACTCCTCAAAGGAGGCATCGGGAATATAGAAATCTCCCCGTCCTGTATAGCGCTCGGTCTGTGTATTCACTTGGTCGGTAATAAAGTCCTCAGCCGGGACACCCAAAATTTGCGCCTTAATGCGTACGACGATGTCTCGGGTTACTAAAATAACCGGCAAATCTGAATTTTTGAGTCCTTTACAAACCTGCAAGATACGGTGATCTCGGCTGCTAGGGTCCATACCGGCGGGCAGTTCAACATCCGAGTGATTCACCTCAATCCGGATACTGCCTCCTCCCGGCAAATCAATACCCTCATAGAGTTTTCCCTGACAACGATATTTTTCCAACATACGGATAACTTGCCTGGCATTCACACCCTTTTCACCATCTGCCCGCTTCAGACAGTCCAACTCTTCCAGGACGGCAAGCGGCAAGACGATGTGATTATCCTCAAAAGAAGATAAGGCATGGGGTGCATCAATAAGAACATTGGTATCAAGTACATAGATTTTTTGCATAGCAGACCCTTTCCGGCAGTACTCTGCCCTTTTTTCTTGCTCGCACTTGTCTTTTCGTGACAGAAAAAAAGGAAACTTTTCCCATTAAAACAAAACAGCGCAATGACTGCGCTGACTTGTCTGATAAAATAGTAAATTCTCTTCGTGAGGGAGGGAAAAAGAGAGAAAGACAGCTGGAAACTACTCGTGAGCAAGAGAGTTTCACTAATACCTTATCCCTCTGATTTCTTGCATTTTTCATTATATTTATTATGCAAAAGTTTAATTACAGGAGAAGAAGCATCTTGTTAACTGTGCGTAAATTTTTAAATTGCTTGCCCTGCTCTCCCCTTCCCTACTGATGTTCTTCAATAAAGGCATCGAGTGCCTCATCAATTTCTTCCCCGTGCCCGGTCATCATATGGCCGCCATCCGGAAAGGAAAGGAGAGTCAGATTAGGGAAACGATGCCGAACATTTTTTACTTTTTCAAAACTGGCCACAGGGTCATCTTCTGAATGCAAAATCAATACCGGAGCCTTCAGCTCTTCTATGGGATAAGCGTCAAAATTTCTCTCCATATCCGGATTCGTCAGCCTACCATCCAAGATAACCCCCCCCTTCCTCTCGGAAACGGGCTGTATGCTCTTGACGGTGGAAGCCGGCAGCCCCATCAGAGAAGGCATCAGGGGGCTGATTAGATACATGGCATAATCCGATAAGAGGGGCTCCGGCGGGGCCTGATAGTCTAGATAGCCGGCCGGTTTTTCGCTTAGCGGCATAACCGAGCAAAAGAGGATTAAGCCTTTGACCCGGTCCGGGTAGTCCAGGGCAAAACGAATGGCGGGGGTAGCTCCGGCCGATGTAGCTAAAACAAAGACTTGGTCGACATCCAAATAATCCAGAAATTCACAAAAGGCGGCAGCCTGCTCTTTCGGTCCACCACTCCCCTTTACATCAGAGCCGAGGTAGCCGAATCTTGACGGGGCCAGTAGTCGGTTTTTATCGATCCTATTTTTAACGCTGTCATAGGCCTGGTCATAGCCACCGAAAATACCGTGGACGGATAAAATAACTTCGCCCTCTCCGGCATCGACATAGGTTACCGCCCCATAGGATAAGTCCGCTTGCTTTAGCTCATATGATTCCAGTTTTTTCTCTGCCTCATGAAGTCCATGGACACAGCGGATAGCCTGAATTAAAAAATATAGAAGTAACACCGCTAAAAAAGCCGCTACTAGCCACTTCACCTTTCCACCCCCCTGCTTTCTACCTTCCTTTTTCATGACCAACAAGCTCCTTTTTTTGCTTTTCTGCTTAGTACAAAGTTTCGCTTGAAAATATTCGAACGAGCTTTATGAGATCTGGAGAATGTCCGCCACAAGCCTGAAAAAGCGAGAGTAGTCCTCCTTGAGTCTAAGATCAAAGCCTAATAGTTCAGCACTTATTTGACGATTTAAAAAGGCCGACTGGATGGTAGATAAAAGTATAAAGGACTTTATTCTTCTCCTATCTTCAGCCTCTGTCTCCGGCATGGCCTTAAAGATGGCCCTAAAACTTACAGAAGAGTTACTTCCCGTGTCCGGATGGGAAAGGTCGCCCAGCATAGAGATTTTTGATATTTCCGGATGTTTTAGCAGAAAACTGAAAACACTTTTCGTAAAAGAGCCTATACCATGACTATCCTTATCAGCCCTTTCCCCTTCATCCTCCGGACTCTTGTCAGGGGAAAACCCGGCCATAAACTGAGAAATAATCCGCTGGACACAGGTCTCAAGCAAATTCTGCTTAGAAAGAAAATGATAGTTGATAAGGCCGACAGCAACCCCGGCCTTGCGGGCAATCTCACGCACGGTGATATTTTCAACCAAGCCATCTGAGTTTTCGATTAAAGAGATTGTCGCCCTGATTATTCTTTCTTTTATATCTATATCCGAAATATCCAAGTGATTTGCCACGCCTTCTTTCATTGTAACCCTCCTGAACATTGTTCAACAACACTCTACTGAACAACGTTCAAGTTGTCAAATGAATTTACCTGCTATTTACATGGGCTAAGGCTTTCTTAGGTTATGATTAAGCAAATTAGGTCCGGGAGGCAAAGCATGAGCTATTTTAGGAAAAAACTAAGCAGCAACAGCTTAAAAGAAAGAATTATCTGGACCGGCCTCCTGTTTTTTCTAATTTTTTTCGGCCTCATGCTCTTTGCTTATTTTTTCCTTCCCGAAGGTCTCTTGAAAAATAAAAACCCTTTACAAGGCTGGAATGCTTCAAGCAACGTCCCGGTTCTTACCCTGCAAATATTCTTTTACAATCTCCTGTCCGTCCTCATCATTTTACTGGCCGGTCTCTTTAGCAAGAAAAAGACGGACGAAGACAACTATCTTTCTGTAGGTTATGCGGCCTTCTTTGTCCTGATTTCCATCAATAGTCTTGTACTGGGCACCTGGTCCTTTTCCGTAGAGAGCGCAAGCCCTCCCCTCTTCGACAGAATAGCGGGGATTTTTGACCTCGCACATAGGGCAGGACTTTGGGAGATGGCCGGGCAATTACTGATTACCTGCGCTACGGCCCACATGGCCATAGTTTTGACCAGCGGAAAAGATACGGTAACAAGAAAATTTCGAGAAATTCGTTTAAGCCATTCAGAAAAAGCGGCCCTGCTGCTGGGCCTCCTCTTTCTCTTACTGGGGGCCCTTATAGAAAGCCTTGCTATAAGCACTCTGACGGCTAGTTAATCAAAGTGCAAAAACTAGCCCTCGATATCGGGACTTTACTCTAAGCTCGATATCGGGACTTTACTCTAAGTTCGCTCAAAGGATTATTTTTCAGTTTTTGCCTATGGCGACTCGATTTGACCTTTCAAATCCAGTAAAGCCTGAACATACTCTTCAGGTAAGTCGGCATGTATATTATGGTCGGATTTATAACCACCAAGATATTGACCCTTTGCCAGCAGATTAACAACTTTTCGGGCATCAATTTCGTCCATGGCAGCAAGTAAAATCCCATTTTTGTCATAATAGCTTGGAGCAGTCAGGTCATTGGGGGCTACATGCATGACAAGGGTGGGAGACTTAATATTTTTCAAAATCTCTTCTTGGTCAAAACCGTCAAACCAGGAAAAGTCATAAAAACTCACGCCAAATCTCAAATCGTAATCACCGTTCCCATCCTGCATATTAGCATTTATGGCATAGAGAGTGTTTATTCCCAGCTTCGGCGGATAGTACCATATCTTAGGAATTTCACCGGGATGTTTATCCAGATATTTTAAGGCCGGTTCTTTTACCAGCATATCCCAAGCCCTGGGATCTTTAGCATTAAAAACTTCCTGCATATAGTCATTCTCTAAAGAGTATTCAATAAAAGTAGTCACTTCATTTTGCTCGAGATAGTCATACATCGTTTTAAATCCTAACCAGGAAATAGTCTCTTCCGCCCTCCCTGGGAGGGTGGAAAAGAAGGGGCCATCTTCCAGCACAGTGGCTATAACCCGGTCAGGCGCCTTAGCGGAAACATAGGCAGCAAGTAAGGCTCCTGAGGAGTGGCCGGCTATATAGGCCTCTTCCTTGATAATATTTTTGAGAAAGTAAATAAGGTCATTGCCTATTTTTACGGCCTTATACTTATCGGGATTTTTTGATGACTTTCCATGACCATAGTAGTCCAGAGCATAAACATGAAATTCTTTTGACAGTTTCGGCAAGACCTTGGCGTAGTCGTAGCAGTTTACCTGCTGGCCGTGGAGTAAAAGGAGTTTTGGACCGTTATCCGGGCCTTCCAAATAATAGAATTCTGACCGATCAGCTAATTTCGCTACATTTTCCGTAAATCCCAATTTGTAGCCCTCTTTTTCTAAAAACTTTTCGTTTGAAATATCATCGTTCATATTTCTATAGGCAAAAACACAAACAGCTACGATGACTGTTAGAATAGCCACCCCTATAGCAAGCATATATTTAAATTTTTTCTCCATATGTACTTCCTTCTACCCAATCGTAACCTGCTTAGAGGCAATCCAATCACAACACACTTATCATAACATGTTTATCATAACATACTTAGAGGCTGCCGGTGGTCTTGGCAGCCTCTAACGGGGGCGCATCGGGTGGATTTAACGCACCCTGCGGGATACTTCACTCCGGCTTATTTGGGGTTGGGGGTTAGTCAGCCTTCACTTTGGTGAAATTGAAGTTTTCATCCCGCTGGTACAGAGATAATTGGAAGTTATCGTGGGCCATAAAATAGTATCCATTGCCTAAGGAGACGATACCATAGGTGGCGGTTGCCTTTTCATTCACAGCACCGCAAACCATGGTCGTATAACCGGTATCAGCCCACTCTTTAGCTTCACAATCATCACCACAGATACACTTGAGAAAAACATGTTTCCCTTCAGGGAATTGACCATCTTCTTTGTAGCTCTCAGCCTTATCCAGAGCAGCTTGTTTAATAGCATCGTCGGCATTCTTATTGCTTTGACCGACTTCGATTTCCTTCATCTCATAGCCGGCTTCGCCATCAATCACGAACACACCATCCTTCTCGCTCCATTTTTCCCAGCCTGCTTTGGGGGAACGGTAGGTGTAGAGGACGATGTCTCTGCTATCCCTCTCGGCTTCCAAGTTCTGGCAGCCCCAGTTGGTCGTTCCGGTCCAGACATAAAGGGTATCAACGGCCTTTAGGGCTTCGTCATCTTCATACTCCATCTCGATACCGCGCTCGTAGGTGAAACGACGGAGGGCGCTATCACCGGTTCCGGCAGCGGCATCATAGCGCTCATCAAACATTTCAGGGTCATAGACACGAATAATATTATAGTTATTGTCATAACGGTTAAGCCACTCGTCCTTGTTGGCGTAAACACCGTAGGCTACCAGGCAATAGATTTTACCGCTGTCATCACCGGGCAGTCTGGCAAAAGTAACACCGTCAATTCCGGAGCATCCGAACTTGTGGCCAAGAGCTTCTTCATTTACAGCCGTACCATCTTCGCTGCTAGGGCTATCATTAAGAGGATCACGGAAATCGGCGGTAGGTTCATAGAGGAGTACACCATCCACACCCTCTTCCATATCCTGGAAGCTCATGCCAACTTCTGTAATCTTGTCCGGTTCAAATACAGCCAGGAAGAACTTTTTACCGGGGGACTTATATTCCAAAGACCCATACACCTTTCCATCGTAAAAGGCTAAACAGCCCAGGTGGGCCCCGCCCTCAGCAGTAAAGCTGCCGGGACCGAAATCGCAAACACTACCGACAACGTCACCGCTGGCCATGTCCAGCTTCAGCAAAGTGTCCGTATAGGATAGATAAGCGTACTTCATCTCATCATCCACGCAGATACCTTGTAAGTGGCCGGAAGCTTCTGTAGCCGCATCCGTCACATCATAGGTAAAATACTCATTTTTAAGGGCAATTTCCCAGGCTTCCAGGTCTTCCGCTTGAACAAGGCTTCCCGCAAGGCCTAACATTATAGCAAGGGCCATAAACAAACTAACGATTCGAGTCATAGCTTTTTTGTTCTTTTTCATTCCATCGCTCTCTTTCTTTTGAAAAATTAAACGTTTACACAAGTGCTTCAGTGCTTCGGTTCAGGAGCTGTCACACAAGAGACAACTCATAGAAAGGCGCCTTTTCTGAACCATGTCTTTATTAGACCAGAACAGGGGTAAATTTCGTTACCCTTTTCTTGTAAATTTGAACATTATGCAAAAGTCAAGAAAGTATGAAAACTAGAGGGAAACCCGGGTAAAACTCTACCGTTAATGCGCTTTTCTCTTTTTACCTCTAGATTATATAAGTTTATTGTGCGACATATATATAAGCCAACCGGGATAAAAACCCGCTTATTATTCATTGTTTTCAAATTCCGATCTTGCCCCGGCGGCCTTATCTAAAGAGCATTCCTCTCTTCTTATTACTTTATATTGCTTCTTATTACTTTTATTGCTTCTTATTACTTTTATTGCTTTTCAGCTAAACAATTATTCTTGGTTTTTCGAGCCCGGAGCGCGTAGAGATAGCTCAAGACACAGACCGCTGCCAGCAGCCAGAAGCCCCAATTGCCAAAGACACGGCGGAAGAAGCTGTCCGCCTCAGCTTGGGCGGCGGGCAGGTAATGGCCACGCTTGAACAGCAGCAGGATAAAAGCTATTGTCCCCACCAGGGACAAGCCGGCAATGTACAAGCCATGCACCTTATCGTCCCTTGTCTTTTCCAAATAATCGGGAAGGAAAACCATCAGGAAATTAAACAAAGCATGGTAGACAGTACACAAGATGAGGCTGCCACTTGCTACATAGACCCAGGCCCAAAGAAAGCCGGTATAGAACATGCCTGCCGCTACAGCGAGCCGTCCGGTTTGCAGGTGAATCAAAGAGAATAATAGGGCGGATGTATACAGGAACAGGTGTAACTGATCAGGGCCCAGCAAATCGCCCGGTATTTTTCGGGTAAGCAGTTCCTCCAGGAAAGGCACCACAAGGATTAACAGGAAAAGACCCGGGCCCTCATTGTCCCTTTCCTCCTTCTGCTGCTTCAGGGACTGAAGATCAATTAATCCAAGCTTGCCTTCAAGGGTAGAAAACAAGGCCATAAGCACAAAGGCAAAAAACTGGGCAAAAAATACCAGCAGATAATTTCCCGGGGTAAAACTTTGCGAAGAAAGCGGTAACTTCGGCAAATCTTTAAGCAATAAGAACAAAAGACCCAGACCGGGTATATAAAGCAAACTCGTTCCCAGGAGCAGACCACGGTCTTTCGAAAGCTTGTTTGATGCAAGAAGAGGGGAAATAATAAAGTGTTGGCATAGCCAGTAAAAACTAAACATTATGCTCATGCCAAGGGTAATTCGTGTAATAGGGTCATGCCACATAAGAACTCCTTTCAGACGTCAACTCGCCAAATCCTTCTCTAATGTATATTCTTCTATATTAAAAAGGGTATCGATTTTTAGTGAATGTTTGGTAAAGAGGGGGTAAAACTTTCAGTAAGTTTTTACAGGCTTAAAAATTTATGGATAATGTAAAAGACGGCGTCACGATTGAAAAAAATTGACAGAATATACCGGCTTCATCATTAAGCCTGCAAAGGGCCTTGGCAAAGGTGGTATAATGGCACCGTAAAGTTTTCTATATTTTGATATTTGCTAGATTAGCTAGCTGCTGCTGCGACTTGCAATCTGAAGCAGGCGGGGCAGAATCACATATTTTAAGATGAGGAGAATAGCATGAACACACAGGAAAAAGTCAACCCACAGGGCAAAAGTAAAATGCAGGAACTGGAAGAACTCTTACTTCAGCTGGTTGAAGTAAGAAGTGTCGTCAGTTCCAGCGGGGAACATGACATCATTGATTTTATTGAAAACTACCTGCGCGAGTGGGATTATTTCCGTACTCACCCGGATCAGATCCTCCGCGTCCCGTCCGAAGGTGACCCCTTGGGGCGGACCTCCCTTCTGGTCTCTGTTTCCGGCCGCAAGTCCAAGAATGCGCTCGTTATGATTGGCCATACGGATACGGTCGAAGTTGACGACTATGGCCCCCTGGCTGAATTTGCGACCAGCCCGGCCCGGCTAAAAGAAGCTCTCAAGTCCGGAAAACGCGACCTCTATCCCCAAGCCCAAGACCAGCTGGCCGATGACAACTATCTCTGGGGACGCGGGGCGCTTGATATGAAGGCCGGTGTAGCCAATGAGATTATGCTCTTAAAACAACTTGCTGAGAATCCCGATAGTTTCCAAGGCCATGTAATCGCCCTCTTTGTTTGTGATGAAGAAGGCAACTCGGCCGGTATGATTTCGGCAATTGAAGCCCTTAAGCAATGGCGAGATGAGAAAAATCTGGAGATCCTCGGTGCCATTAACACCGACTACCACACCGCTCAATATCCCGGTGACGAGGCCTACTATCTTTACCGGGGCACAGTCGGCAAAATCATGCCTCTTTTCTATATTCGCACCCTCGAAACCCATGCCGGCGACCCCTTTGCCGGCCTGGATGCCAACCTGGTTCTGGCTGAGCTGCTCAATGAAGTCAACCTTAATCCCAAATACAGTGATTTTTCCGGCGATGAAATCTCTGTACCGCCTATCAGCCTAAAGGTTGAAGACCTCAAGGAAGTTTACTCTGTTAAAACCAACCATGAAGCCTGGACCTTAATCAGTGTTCCCCTCTTTGAGCAGACCCCGGCTGATGTCATGCAGAAGATGCTCAACGGAATTCCCACAGAAACTGTCCATCCTGAATTTGAAATTATCTCCCTGGACCAACTGCTGGATAAGGCAGCGACCCATTTAGGCCGGGAGAGCAAGCGGTTAATCGATGACTATCTCAAGCCCATCCTGGACAGTGCTGATAGCCGAGAGCAAACGTTACACTTAATCCGGGAGTTGGAGCGTCTCTTACCGGACCGCAGGCCCCGTATCGTTGTTGGCTATGCCCCTCCTTTTTACCCGGCCATCTCCTGTTTGGACGCTGAGGATCCCTTCTATCTTGCCGTCGACCGCGGGCTGAGAAGGGCCCTCAAGCCAAATGAGGACTACAAGGGGAACTATATCCTTGATAATGGTAAAGAGCTCAAGGTCAAAACCTACTACCCCTACATTTCCGACCTCAGCTATCTGGGCCTGCCCTACAGCGACCGGGACCTGGCTGTTATGAAAGCCAATATGCCCACCTTGGACCGCAGCTACCAGGTTCCCCTGGAGACCATGAAAAACCTGGATCTTTCCGTCATCAATCTGGGGGCCTACGGCTTTGATGCCCACAAGTGGACCGAGCGCCTGGACTGCGACTACAGCTTACGTATTCTCCCCGAACTTCTGGAAAGTATTGTTATGGAGCTTTTGGGCGTCTAGGCCTGCCCTATTACTGCGTACAAACAAAGATTAATTTTTAGCAACTGCCGGTTTAGATTTAAGCCGGCGGTTTATTTTTAAAAGAAACTTTTTAGCCACTGGCTTTTCCTAGCAAGCTTCTCTTACCCGCTTAGCCTCTCTCCTTTAAGTCTGGCATCATTCCGCTAAACCCGCCTCAAGGATGGCGTAGACTTTTTCCATATCCAGATTCTCGCGAACGGCCCCGGCCAGGGCATCATATTGTTTTTCCCTATACTCTCGCCGGTCTGAGGGTGAGGCTTGATGACCTGAACCGGTTCTTTGCTGAAGGTCAAGGGACTGGCTGTCTTCCTCAGGCAAGTCCAACTCCAGCATGGGCAAGACACCGACCACCGGTTTTTGGGCGATATCCTCAATCATATCCAGGCCGGGTTTTAAGAGGTTAACATCACCCCGGAACTTATTGATGACCATCCCCTTAATCATGGCCTGCTCCTCCTCGGCCAGGAGGGCAATCGTCCCGTATAACTGGGCAAAAACTCCTCCCCTATCAATATCTCCCACCAGGAGGACGGGGGCCTTGCAGAGTTTGGCCAGACCCATATTCACAATGTCGTTTTTTCTCAAGTTTATTTCAGCAGGGCTGCCGGCACCCTCGATGACGATAATGTCGTTTTCGGCAGCTAGAGACTCAAAAGCCGCTAAAATATCCGGAATCAAGCCGGTCTTATAGCGAAAATACTCTGCTGCCTTCATATGCCCCCGGGAAAGACCATTGACAATGACCCGGGAGCCCATATGGCTTTCCGGTTTGAGTAAAATGGGGTTCATCCGCACATCAGGCCTTATGCCGGCGGCTTCGGCCTGGATGACTTGGGCCCGGCTCATCAGGAGGCCCTCCTCTGTCTGATGACAATAAGAAGACATATTCTGACTTTTAAAGGGGGCTACCCGGTAGCCATCCCGGAGAAAAACCCGGCATAGGCCGGCACACAGTACACTTTTTCCTGCAGAGGACATGGTCCCTTGAATCATAAGAACTTTAGCCATCTAGAACCTCCTGTAAGGCAGCGAGAAGTTTCAGATTGTTTTCTCTGGTCTGAATGCCAATCCGGATAAAAAGGTCGGAAAGGCCGGTATAGTTTCCACAATTCCGCACCAAGATACCCTTTTCCAGCAAGGGGGCAAAGAGGGGGCGGTCACTTTTAAAGAGCAGGTAGTTGGCCCGGCCCTCAAAGACCTTTAGGCCCAAGGCTTGCAACTCCCTGTACATAAAGGGCCGCTCCTCGTCAAAAAAGGCCCTGGTCTTTGCCGGCCAGTCGCTAGCCCGTAAAGCGGCCAAACCGGCTACTTGGGCAGGACCCGACACACTCCAGGTAGGCCCGAAAGCAGCAATGGTTTTGAGTAAATCAGGGTCAGAAGCGAGGAGGTAACCCAAACGCAAGCCCGCCATGGCATACATCTTGGTAAAAGCCCGCAAGATAAGCAGGTTCGGTTCTTCCGCAAGAAAGCCGATCAGCGACTCTCCCCCGGTAAAGTCGAGGAAGCATTCATCCAGGACAACATAAGCTCCTATTTGCCGGCAGCGTCTTGTCATTTCACGCAGCAGGTCAAGGGGAATCAGGCGGCCCGTAGGGTTATTGGGGCTACAGAGAAAAACTAAAGTGGTGTCCTCCGTGACGGCCTCCAAGACGCTTTCATCCAGGTCAAAGGAGTCGGCCTCACCAAGCAAATGCTCGGACACCCGGCCGCCATAAAGGACCACCGCCCGCTCATACTCGGAGAAAGTAGGGGCCGTAACCAGGGCCCTCTGCGGCCTGAAATAGGCACAAATCCGGTAGATTAAGTCCGTTGCCCCGTTCCCGCAAACCACTTGTTCAGGCTTAATCCCATGCCGGTCAGCAAGAGCTTGCCTTAACTCCCGGTAGGAGGAATCCGGATAACGCTGAAAGCTGTTCAGATTTTCCAGCAAACTTTCTTTTAGCCCCGGTGGATAACCCAAAGGATTTGCGTTGGCCGAAAAATCCAAAACAGCTTGGTCGTAAGTATAAATGTCTCCTCCATGGTCATAGCGCTGCATAAAACACACCTCTTAGCAGAATTGATAGTAAAAAATGTAACAGAGACGTTAAGAATAAGATTCGGTGGGCTAGGTGAATATCCTCCGCCTCTATAGGTCGCAGGGCATCACCGATGCTGGGTTTTTGTATTAATTGACCAAAGTACCAGGCGTCTCCGGCCAGTTCTATGCCTAAGGCCCCCGCCATAACCGCTTCTGTTTGCGCAGAATTGGGACTGGCATGCTTGCGCCTGTCCCGCCGCCAGATTCGCCAGGCATTTCGAGCAGAAAGGCCGGCTAAGGCACTGGCCAAAATCATCAGCAGGGCGCAAAGGCGAGCCGGTATATAATTGGCCAGGTCGTCCAGGCGGGCAGCACAAGAACCGAATTCCTCGTAGCGCTTGTTGCGGTAACCCACCATAGAATCCAAGGTATTTATAGCCTTATACAGACAAGCCAAGGGGGCACCGGCAAGAGTCAGATAGAACAAGGGGGCCGCTACCCCATCCGCGGTATTTTCCGCCACCGTCTCCACGGTTGCCCGGCTAATAGCCGCTGCATCCAAATTTTCCGTATCCCTGCCCACAATAAAAGAGAGGGCCTTTCTGGCCTTTGGCAGGTCTTCTTCCATCAGCGCCTCATAGACCGGCAGACTCTCATCGTGCAAACTTCTGGCCGCCAACAGCTGCCAGGACAAAAGACTTTCCAAGAGAAAAAACAGCCAGGGAGAAATCTTCCAAAAAAGGACTAAAAGCAAAGTAGGCAGGCCGCCGCAGATACACAAAGTGAAGACCACCAAGAGCCCTCCGGCCAGTCTTTTGTTTTTTAGGGGATACAATAGTTTTTCCAGATAGCTGATGACCACACCAAAGAAGCGAATGAGGTGGGGCCAGCCCTTAGGGTCTCCCAAGAGACCATCCAAGACAAAACCCACAACTAAGGCCAAACTGGAAAAGAATAGCCATTCCGCCATATTTCACCTTCCTCTTTGCTTGCAAGATATCACTAGACAACAGCCTCATCCTAGAATATCGTAAAAGCAGTTGTCAAGAAGATTTTGATTATAGATAATAGCCTGGAGGAGGCCTATCCTATGATTGATACAGATTTTATCCGCTTATGTAAGCAGCGCTGGGACGGAATCGCCAAGCCCCTCGGAAGCTTGGGCGAATTGGAAGATATCGTCTGTCGCTTAGCCGGCATCCAGCATAGCCTTGATGTACATATCGACCGGCGGGTCTGCCTGGTCATGTGTGCCGATAACGGGGTTGTGGCTGAAGGGGTAACCCAGACCGATGCCTCCGTAACCGCCAGACAAAGCACCAGCATCGCCCAAGGGCGCGGCAGCGTTAACGCCATGGCCAGAGTCGCCCGCTGTGATGTCCTTGCCGTAGACGTAGGCATGAACAGCACTTTGGACATCCCGGAAATCCTGACCAGGAAGGTAGCTTGCGGGACCGCCAATATAGCCGAGGGCCCGGCCATGACCATGAAACAATTAGAAGAGACCTTAGCTACAGGGACCAGCCTGGTTGCCGAGATGAAGGCAGCAGGTTATCAAATCATTTGTAGCGGGGAAATGGGCATTGGCAATACCACTACGACCTCGGCCATAGCCAGTGTGCTCTTAGGACTTGATCCAAGTAAGATGACCAGCCGGGGGGCAGGCCTTTCAGACGCCGGTTTAGCCCGCAAATTAGCTGCGATACAGCGGGCTATTGCTGTTAATAAGCCTAAGGCCGAGGACGCCGGGGATGTTTTAGCCAAGTTGGGCGGCTTCGATATCGCCGCCTTAACCGGTATCTGCCTGGGTGCTTATGTACACCAAATGCCTATTGTTCTGGATGGGGTAATTTCCTGTATTTCCGCCCTGGTCGCCAGCCGGATAGAGCCCAAGTGCCGTGACTATTTATTTGCCTCCCACCAGAGCAAGGAGCCCTCCGCTCCTTTCGTTCTAACTGAACTTGACCTTGTCCCCGTCATCCGGGCCGGCATGGCCCTAGGCGAAGGAACCGGAGCGGTTGCCCTCTTGCCTTTAATCGATATGGCCCTGGCTGTCTACCGGCAGGAAAGCACCTTTGCAGAGCTGGATATCGCCCCTTACATCCCCTCGGAGTTGCAAGAACTATGATGATTCTCTTAACCGGCGGCAGTAAAAGCGGTAAAAGTTCCTTGGCGGAAAAGCTCCTGCTAAGCTTGGGCAAGGAGGCCTCTGCCATGGTTTATTTGGCCACCATGCAGGTAACGGACAGCGAGGACAGGGCTATTGTGCGCCGCCACCGGCAGGCCCGTTCCGGCAAGGGCTTTCAGGTCATCGAGCAGGCTCGCTCTTTAGACACCCTCAGCCTCCCTGCCAATGCCGTCCTCCTCCTGGAAGATGTTCCCAACTTGCTGGCTAATGAAATTTTTGGTGGCGGCGGTTTCGCCCGTGCCCTGGAAGGCATAGGCCATCTCATGAAAAATTGCCTTCACCTGATTCTGGTCACCAATGAAGTTGGCAGTGATGGCTTTTCCTATGCTGAAGAAACCCTGCAATATATTGATGAGCTGGGAAGGCTAAACCGGGAACTGGCCGGCCTTGCCGATAGTGTTGCCGAAGTCGTCCTGGGGCTGCCCCGGCTACTGAAAGGAGAACTACCATGAGTTTATTTCGCTCCCTCCTTATAGCTCTCTCCACCTATACCCGCCTCCCCTTGCCCTCTTTTGACTTTCAAGAAGAGGACATGGGGTACAGCTTATGTTTTCTACCCCTGGCCGGTGTCCTCATAGCTTTATTTTTCCGGGTCTGGGCCCTGGTGGCCCGGGCGGCAAACTTTGGCAGCCTCTTAAAAGCGGCCGGTTTTGCCCTCATCCCCCTTTGGCTGTCCGGGGGCATCCACATGGATGGCTTTCTCGATACTTCTGATGCCCTGGCCTCCTTGCAGTCTTGCGAAAAAAAGCTGGAAATCATGAAAGACCCTCATATGGGTGTTTTTGCCCTAATCCGGGGCGGCATGTATATGCTGGCCATCACGGGGCTTTATAGTGAAATAAATACCGGCAAAGAGGCAGTCGCCATTGGCAGCGGCTTTATTCTGTCCCGCAGCCTTGTCAGCCTGATGACCCTTATCCTGCCCAACGCCAGGAAAACCGGCATGATTTACAGTTTCCAAAAAGAGCAGGAGAAAAAGGCTACTGTGACAGCGGTCGCTATATTTATCCTAATCGGCCTGATTATCGGCTTTCTGGCGGCCGGCTTCCGCCTGCTCCCGGCTATAGCTGCCATAGCTGCTGCCGCCTTCTACTTTTATTTCCTGGCCAAGCGACAATTTGGCGGGATTACCGGAGATTTAGCAGGCTATTTTATTCAAATAAGTGAATTAGCTTTTGCAGCCGGTGTGATTTTATTTGGAGGATTAGTATGAAACTGATTATTGGTGGCCGGGCGGCAGGAAAAAAAGCTGTCGCCGAGAAACGCTTCGGCCTTGTGGCCCGGGCTGTCAGCCCGGAGGAAGCCTTGCATACCCCCTGTATTGACCAATTCCATGAACTGATTCGAGAACTCTTGGAGCGCCGGGAAGACTGCGACGAATATATAGAAAAACTGATCCGAGAAAATCCCCGGGCCATCATTTTATGCGATGAAGTAGGTATGGGCATTGTCCCCCTGGCCCGGGAAGACAGGGCCTTTAGAGAGGCCGTGGGCAGGGCCTGTTGCAGGCTTGCCGCCCAGGCCGACCAGGTCATCCGAGTCGTCTGCGGATTAGAGCAGGAGCTAAAATGATTCTCCACCTCATTCGGCACGGGAAAACTCTGGCCAACCAAGACGGACTCTATTGCGGGAAAACCGACCTGCCCTTAACAGAAGAAGGTTTGCAGGCCGTCAAAGACTTGGCCGCCCAAGGCATCTACCCATCCCTCAAGGGCTTGGATGTCTATACCTCCGGCCTGGCCCGCACCCGGCAAACCCTGGAGGCCATCTACGGGCCTGTAGACCACAAAATCCTGCCCGGCTTCCAAGAAATGGATTTCGGTCTATTTGAAATGAAAAGCTATGAACAACTTAAGAATAATCCCGCTTATCTTGCCTGGATTGAGGATGAGACCGGCCGGCTGGCCTGTCCCGAAGGTGAAAGTTCCTCAGACTTTATCCAGCGGGTAAACAGCTCATTTGAAAAACTAAAAAGCAAAAAGTCTTCTGCCCTGCTTATTTGCCATGGCGGAGTAATTGCCCGACTAATGGAGCAAATTTTCCCTCAGGAGGGCCGGCACTTTTACCGCTGGCAACCCCGTCCGGGCTTGGGCTACAGTATATTTCTACCGGAAGCCGGCAACTACACTTTTTGGGAAATTGCTCCTGAAAACATAAAATAAAGGAGACGGCAAAGCCCGGTGGGCTTAACCGTCTCTCCTGTAAATTGCAATTTTATGGCTAGCTTATTAGCCTCTTCACTATTCTAATCTTCCCCCCCGGTCTTAGCCTTCTTTCACCTTTGTTTTTTGGTAGGCAAGTACGCAAAGGAGGGAAAAGACAAAGCAAATCGGTGCATAGATAAAGAGGTCGCCGTAATCCTGGGTTACATCGCGGATGGCGCCGAAAAGAATCGGGCTGACGATGGAAGCACTAAAGGAAAAGAAGTAGTAGTAGCCTGTATAGGTACCGATTTCGTTGTTGCTCCCTAAATTCAAGACTAGGGGGAGAGAGTTAATGTTAATCATGGCCCAGAAGAAACCGCCAACCAGGAGCAAGACCCGTATCACCGCGACATTCATAATCAAGTTAAGGGGTATGAAAACAACAAGCAGGCCAATAAGCCCTATCGTTATACTTTTTACCTTGCCGATTTTGCTGGCCAGGAAGCCGGAGGGAATGGCAAAAACCACAAAAGATACGGAGAAGAAGGCCAGCAACATGGCGCCGGAACCTTCACTCATCCCCAGCTCATTAACTGCAAAAAGCGTAAAGTAAGTTTCTATCGCATTGAAGGCACAGAACCAAAAGAAAATGGCAAGAAGTAAGAATAAAAGACGCTTCCGCTTATCTTTCGGCAGGGTTAAAAAAGAAGCGATGCTGGCCTTTTTCATCTCATCTTCTGATTCTTGGGGGTGGCTGTAGCCTTTCTTCTCTTTGACAAAAAAGAAAAGAACAAGAACAGCAATCACGGTAATGATACTACCCATGGCGAAGGTCGCCCCCCGCCCCAGGCTATTGGCTATTCTTCCGCCAACGAGGAAGGCAATAATACTGCCTACACCGCCCATCAGGTTTATGACACCATTGGCCTTTGACCACAAAGGTTCGGGAGTCAAGTCCGGCATCAGGGAAATCATAGGTGACCGCCAGACGGACATAGTGAAGTTAAAGATAATAAGGACAAGCATCAATAGGGGCAAGCTCGGCATATACGGAACCAGAAAGAAC
>JAMNZB010000063.1 GCA_023622515.1 Bacillota bacterium
CCGCATCGGCTGTTATGATTTTCTTTTCAAAACGAACACGTAAAAACAAGGAAAAGCCAACAAGGATAATGGCGGCGAATAGAAAGACCGCTAGCAGCTTCAAAAAAGTTCCTGGCCAATCCGGCCTCGCTTTTTGTACCGGGCGCCGGCTTTGCGCCCTCTTTCGGCCGGGTCTCCGGTCAGGGGCCGGGCCCGATACAGCCTTTCTTGGCTCTCGAGTCCCTTGGCTGCGAGCCGACCGGCGGCCTGCCTGTTGGGAACCGGCTTGAGAACCGGCTTGACGGGAAGGCGGAATCCTGCCGGCAGCAGCCCTTGGCTCTTGACCGGCCACTCTAGTTTGCAGGTCTTGCCTCCGGGCTTTTCGCCTCATGCTGTCCCCGTTTTTTTCTGCAAGAGGCGGCATCCTCTTCGGAGACATCGGCCTTTCCCCGGAACTTACAGGCTGCGCCGGTGACAGACCGGGGTCCTGTTCTGTTTTTACAGGCAATTTTTCCTGAGCTGTTTCTTTTTCCTTATTATCCATATATTTGCAAATCCTCTGCTACCCCTTTTAAGTAACCATATATTGAATCGTGAGCCAAATTAGCCGACCTATCCTCTGAAACAATACCGATACTTTTTAACTGACTGAGATGATGGGAGATGGTTCCCTGGCTAACCCCTAAATATTTGGCTAAATCCTTTTGCTTTTTTACCCCCTTGGCCAACAAGCAGCAGAGATTATAGCGGGTGGGGTCAGCTAAAATCTGACAGAAGTTGCTTCGGGCCATCCTCTTTTCCTCCTCTTCCCTCTCTTTGCCTTTGAGAAAAGCCGGTATGGCAAAACCGATAAGAACTTTATCCGTGCTTTCTACATTGCGCAGGGCAAAGGGCTCTATGGTGGGGATGAGGGTTATTGGCCCGGCCCCCTTTTCGGGCCTGATACGGACTTTTTCATTCAGGAGTTCAAGCTTCTTTTGATTTTGCGCAAGATAGGGGAGATTTTGACGAATGCTTTCGATGGCTTCGGTTTCTCTCGAACCTACAACGGCATCCGAAACAAATTGAAAACTCATGAGCAAGGCGGAGAAGGCCCGTAAGAAAAGATGGGGCTTTTCAACCAGGGCAAAGATCGTCCAGGCGTTTTCCGCAGACAGGCCGGCCTGCCTCAAGTAATGGGTCCAAAGGGCCGGCTTATCGACAATTTCTTTGACGGCTTCGTCAAGGTCTGTAAGCGGATACATATCCTCTTCATGAACAAAGACAGATACCGGACGGTGTAAGGGCCAGCTTGCTTTAAGCAGGGCATAGCGCAGGTCCTCCTCCCTTTGGTCATGGGCAAGGGCCAGCCACGTCCCCATATCTTTTCCGCTTAAAGGAACAAGGGGAAGGAGGGCTTCGGGAAAAGAAAATTCCGAGGTAAAAAAATGGCCAATGTCTTTCTGTCGGCTTCTTAATGCGGCCTTAATCCCCTGAATCCACTCGATGACGGGCATATCTTCCTCGCCGCTTTCTGCTGTCTCAAAAGGAGGGACATAGTTTTTACTGTCCCAGCCATCCGGTACTTTCGCAAATAGTAGGGCCGGAAAATTCAATTGTAAATACAAATGTAATTCCTGCATTTCAGCAAATACTTCAAACATTCCTCTTTCTCCTGCTTTTTCTTCCATCCTGTTTTTATCTTTACATCCTGCTTTTATCTTTACATCCTCTTGCCGGCTCTTCATGCAGCTGGCAGGGACTATTTTTGCCTGCAAATATTATGCTCATAATTTGGATTATCAGGCACTTCATAGTCTACAAGAGGAATATTGATATTTGATTAAAACTTTGATAAGTATCGATATTAATTTTGTAACAAAGGAAGATTTTCCGGCGTTATTCATTTGTAATCTTTAACCAATATTCGCGGAATAATTATCGAAAGCCCTGTCATACAAGGCTTTCCCGCCTGTCACTCCTTCTATTTCAATATAAAACAACCTTAGAAGGCGTTATGTCATGACATCCTTTCGTCATTATTCTTAAAAAAGCTGATTAATTTATTAATGGGACCGAGTCTGAATAATTATTTGCTTATGGCTATATTTATCACTGCGGGATTCGGAGTTTTCCCCTAAAATAAAACCGGCTCCCTGGGGAACAGGGAGCCGTGGAGCCTTATTTTCGTTTGTTGTGCAATCCATTAAAAGGAACACAGAAAAGGAGCTCTAGAGGTTTGAGCTAGATTGCACAGCAACTACTTGACTCGCAATATTATACTTGTATGCTATAACAAATTTTCTTATTTGTAAACCCCTTTTGTTAATTTTTTATTAAGCGGGCATGCTTTCCCTTACATAGAGAAGGGTTTATCCCATAGTTTGAGCTTTGTTCCCAGGCCTTGGTTCACAGCTTCATCATAAATGTCCTTAGCCCACGCTACATCATAGACCGGCTGGCCACCCATGGCGAATAGGATAATCTCGTCATCATTTTTTCTTCCCTGAGTCTTGCCTGCAATAATTTCTCCCAGATTTTCAATCTTGGAAGGAGGCATATCGCCTTCTTCAATCCACTCTGCCCAATGGATAGCTATTAATTCTAAATATTCGTGCCAAGGATAGGGCAGTTCATCAGCAAAAGCTTCATACATTTTCCAGTTGTCAACTACACAGCGGGCCCTGTTAATGCAAAAATCTTTATCCAGGACAACACCTGCAGGCAAAGACAGGAAGGCCCCCGGCTTGATCCATTCTTCCCGGATTTCCGGTTGTACTGCTCCCGATGTGGCAACATTAATGACATCAGCCTCCTCAACAGCCTCTTGCAGGCTGTCTACAATAAGCACCTTTTCAACTCTCGGATAGTTTTCCTTTACTATATCGGCTAACTTTTCAGCATTTGGCTTATATATATCGTAAATCTTAACCGTTTTGATTTCCGGGCATTCATTCAGGAGGCTTTGTACACAGGTTCTGCCAATAACTCCTGCCCCGATAATCGAACAAACACCGGCATCTTTTCTGGCTAAATACCTTGCTCCGACCCCCGGAATAGCCCCTGTTCTCATTGAACTGATAACATTTCCCGCCATAAGTGAAATAGGGGCTCCGGTATCCGCATCATTCAGCATGACCATCAGAATGGACCGGGGTAAACCCTTAGAAATATTGTCTCTGTTCGAGCCATACCACTTCTCACCGGCAATGTTAAAGCGGCCACCCAAGTAGGCAATCATGGCCATAAAGCGTCTATCAGGGCCATCCACGGGCATGTTGGGAAATTCAGAAGTTTTCGGGAAGGTAATTTTAATACCGTGCGAATTGCTGTTCTTCCCTCCCATAACGTAGTCGCCTTGCCCGAGAAGTCTATAAACCTCCTCCATACAATCGACACACTTTTCCATGTCCGTTGCCCCTGCCTTGAGGACATCAGCCTCGTCCAGATACAAAAATTCAATTTTTGAGCTCATATTAACTCTCCTTTTCATATATTTTAATTTTAATTTTTTATTTTATTTCAAGCTATTCATGTTGCGAAAAACCAGATGGCAAGCAACAAAATGATTATCTTCAACTTCTCTTAGCTCAGGCTCCTTTTGCACACAAGTATCAAAGCAGTAGTTACATCTTTCCGAAAACCGGCAAATAGGTTTCGGGTTGATGGGCGATGTGATTTCATCTTTGATTAAAATCCTCTCGCCCCGGTCATAAAGCCTGGGAACAGGAATGGCAGAAAGCAAGGCCTGAGTATAGGGGTGTAAGGGGTTATCAAACAAAACTTCCGAAGGGGCTTTTTCTATAATTCTCCCCAGGTACATAACGGCAATCTCATCAGAGAAGTGATTGACGACAGATAAATCGTGTGTGATAAATATGTAGGTCAAGCCACGTTCTTCCTGGATTTCTTTCATCAAATTGAGAATCTGGGCCTGGATAGAAACATCAAGGGCTGATACCGGTTCATCGCAGACGATAAAACTTGGATTAACGGCCAAGGCCCTGGCGATACCTATTCTTTGCCGTCTCCCCCCGTCCAACTCATGGGGATAGGTGTTAACCAATCTTTGGGCCAGTCCTACCGTCTCCATCAGTTTCAATACAAGGAGTAATCTTTCTTCCGGGTTATTGTATTTGCCGGAAACGATTAAGGGCTCTTCAATAGCCTGGCTTATGGTCATCCTCGGATTAAGGCTGGAAAAAGGATCCTGGAAAATAATTTGCATTTCCTGCCTTAACTCTCTTAGCTCCTTGGCTTTCATCTTTTCGACATGCTGGCCTTTAAAAATGACTTCACCGGACGTCGGATTTTCCAAGCGAATAATGCTTCTGCCTAAGGTCGACTTTCCGCAGCCGGACTCACCGACAACACCTAGGGTTGTCCCTTCTTCTACCTCAAAGCTTACATCATCCACAGCATGAAGCAGACCGTTGGGCGTTTTGAAATATTTCTTCAAGTTGTTCACTTTTAATATTGTCTTAGCCACAGTAATCTTCCCCCCTCAATTGATTCTCTTTGCTGTTTTCGTAGAGCCAGCACTTCACTTGATGGCTTTCACTCAATTCAAAGAAAGCCGGCTCCACGGACATGCACTTCTCAAAGCAATAGTCACATCTGGGGTGAAAGGGACATCCTTGAGGCAAGTCAGTCGGATCAGGCATGAGTCCTTTTATGGGTTTCAGTTTATTTTGCCTGTTTTTTATATCCGGCAGTGAATTAAAAAGCCCTTCAGTATAGGGATGGCGGGTTCTGTTGAAAATATCTTCCAAGCTGCCATGCTCAACAATGCTGCCGGCATACATGACCGAAACCTCATCACAAATTTCGGCAACAATCCCCAGGTCGTGGGTAATCATCAGGATGGATGTTTTAAATTTATCTTTCAGCTCTTTCATTAACTCAATGACTTGAGCTTGAATAGTCACATCCAGGGCTGTTGTCGGCTCGTCGGCAAGGAGCAATTTGGGGTTGCAAGCCAGCGCAATGGCAATCAGCACCCTTTGCTTCATACCGCCGGAAAATTGGTGCGGATATTCACCTGACCTGTTCCCCGGTATTCCAACGGTCTCCAACATTTCTTTCGCCTTCAAGTCCGCCTCTTTAAGCTCCAGATTTTGGTGTATCCGGATAACTTCCGCTATTTGTTCTCCAACAGTCATGACCGGATTTAAGGCCGTCATGGGATCCTGAAATATCATGGAGACCAGATTACCCCTAATCTTTTCCATTTCTATCTCGGATTTTTCTAAAATATTAATCCCATCCAGGATAATCGTCCCGGCCGTTATCATTCCCTGCGGTTTCTGAATAAGATTCAAAACGGCCAAAGCGGTTGTTGTTTTGCCGGCCCCTGTTTCTCCAACCAGGCCCAGGGTCTTGCCCTCAGGTATTTCCAGATTAATTCCGTTAACTGCCTTGGTTACTTGCTTATCAGAAGTATACTCTACTCTTAAATTATTTATTTCCAGAATATTATTTGTTTTCATCGCTACTTCCTCGCTACTTTAAGCGTGGGTCGAATGCATCACGCAAACCGTCACCAAGCATATTAAGGGAAAAAATACTAAAGAAAATGGCAAGTCCGGGGGCTATGACCAAGTAACCGTGGTCCCGCATATTATTTCGCCCGGCGGCAAGCATGTTCCCCCACTCCGGCTCAGGCGGCTTGATTCCCAACCCTAAAAAGCTCAGGGTGGAAATAGCAAGGATGGCGCTGGCAAAAATCAAGGTGATTTGTACGATAATGGGGCCCATACAATTAATCAAAACATGCCGCGTTATAATTCGCGGTGTCCGCACACCGATTGCTTTGGCCGCATCAACATACTCCATACCTCTTATGGAGAGGACCGCTGACCTCACCACCCGGGCAAACCTGGGTATCCGGGAGATGCCGATGGCCAGAATCAAATTGACAACACTGCTGCCAAAGGCAGCAACAATAGCAATGGCCAGTAACATCTCAGGCAGGCACAGCATAATATCCATTATTCTCATAATTATTTCATCCAGGAGGCCTCCGTAGTAACCGGCTATGGCCCCGAAAATCCCACCCAGCAAGAGAGAAAAGCTTGTTGCCGCAAGTCCTATGGAAAGCGAGACCCTGGCTCCGTACAAAATCCGGGCAAACAAGTCTCTTCCCGCCTCATCCGTTCCGAAAGGATGGGCCGCATTAGGTGCTTGCAGGCGGTCCTTGACATTCATCTTCAGCGCATACTCTTTCCCGCCAACGATAAAGTCGGCAAATATGGCACCAAATAGGATTATGGCAAATATAATCAAACCAATTATGGCCATTCTGTTTCTGAAGAAGCGGGCAGCAATCTCTTGGGCAGGTGTTTTCTTCTTGAAACTCTTTAGAATCGACTTCCGAGTAATTTTTTCATTAGATTCTGACATAACTTTAACTCCGTTTTACATATTGCGACCTAAGCCTCGGGTCAACCAGGTCGAAAATAATATCGACCAAAAGATTGATAATACCAATGCTGAGAGCCATGACAACCAAGGCACCCAAGATCATAGGGGTATCCTTTTGATTTATCCCATTCATCAACATAACCCCCAGGCCGGGATAGGAAAAGACCGTTTCTGTTACAACCGACCCCCCCATTTGCGTACCGATATTCAATCCAACAATTGTAATAATAGGCAGGGAGGCATTTTTCAAGGCATGTTTGTAAATAACATCCGATTGTGAAACGCCCTTAGCCTTTGCCGTCCGAATATAATCTTGATTAAGGCAATCCAGCATGGCCGACCTTGTTGTACGCATGGTCCCGGCCATGAAGGAGGCGGCCAGGGTGATGGAGGGAAGAATCAGACCGGTAAGGCTAACGCTGCCGGTAGAGGGCAACCAGCCCACTTTTACAGAAAAAAGTAAAATTAGCATTAGACCCAGCCAAAAAGTAGGCAAAGAAATACCCACTAATCCAAAAGCCGCACTTAGGTTTGACAATAAAGAATTGGGTTTTACAGCAGATTGAATGCCAATAGGTATCGATAATACGGTACAGAGGGTCATCGAAACCAAGACCAAAACCAATGTATTGGGAAATCGCGCCTCTAATTGCGCTGATACAGGAACACCGGATACATATGATTCTCCAAAATCCCCCTTTAGCAAGTCACCCACATAGCTCAGAAACTGAACAATGAAAGGCCTGTTCAGACCAAGTTCCTCTCGTACTTGCTCGGCCCCCTCTTGGGTATAGTTATTGCCAAGTATAACTATGGCGGCATCACTTGGAGAGACATATAAGATAAATTGGATTATAAAAATAACCCCCAGTATTACCGGAATTAGTGCAAGCAAGCGCTTAAATATATACTTATGCACAATCTATCTCCTCTATAATTATGTGGTTCCACCAGAATGGCGGAACCACAATAAATGCGTTCTCTTATTCAACAGGCAGCATTATTCATAATGCAGTTTGAAAATATTTAATAAGGTTTCCCCGCCAAGCTCAACACCCTGTAAATCCGCTCTTGTCAGGGCAAGAGAGGAAGGTATGTATAAGGGGCACCAGGGGGCTTCTTCAGCCAGGATTTCTACACACTCGTTATAGTACTTTACTCTTTCCTCTTCGTCATAAGTTGCTCTCGCTTTTTCAAACAAGTCGTCCAATCTCGGATCCGTAAAGAAGGTGAAGTTCATTCCGCCAATGGCTTCTTCCGTGAACAAGCGCGGCAGGACTAAGTCCGCATCGGACATGGCACCCCACTGTCCCGCAAGCATGGGGCATTGGTGGTTAGCTAACATGGATAGACGTACACTTGAGTCGTAGGTTTCAATCTCAGCATTAATCCCGACCTCAGCAAGGAACATCTGGACAATTTCGGCAACCCTTTTGCCTAAGTCATTAAAGGCGACCAGAGTTGTATCAAAGCCATTTTCATAACCGGCTTCAGCTAAAAGCTCCTTAGCCTTTTCCGGATTATATTCATAGCCGGCAGGATTTTCTACATGACCAAGTGTGGAGGGTGGCAGTACGCTATAGGCAATCGTGCCCAGTCCTTCCGCAACGACAGTCATAACATCTTCCCGGTTAATGGCGTAGCACACGGCTTGCCTTACCAGTTTATCTGTAAAGGGTTCCTGGGTCGTATCAAAACCGATATACTGCACAATGACTCCGACATGTTCGTGTATTTTCAGATCTTCGTTTTCGGAGGCCCTTTGATAGTCAGCTGTGGCAAATCTGAAGTTTACATCAGCCTCACCGGTTTCAACCATAATGGTTCTGCTGCTTGCTTCAGGGACGAACTTAAAGGTTAGCGAATTGTTTTGGGCAGAGGTTTCTTCATCAAAGAAATCATCAACCTTTACAATGGTGACATAGTCACCAATTTCACGCTTATCAAATTTGTAGGGCCCGGATGTCACAGGAGAACTCCAATCTTTTGTTTCCTCTACTTCTTCCAGGAAGGCCTTCGGTAAAATACCTGTCCCCGGGTGCATCAAGGCGAGTCGAACGGAAGGCGAAGGACCGCTTGTAAGAATCTTAAAATTGTAATCATCCACAAGCTCAAAACCTTCAACAGATTTCATCAGGGTATTAAAGATGGGGCTAGCCAGGCACCTGTCCAAACTGGCCACAACGTCCTCGGCAGTTAGGGGCGAGCCATCAGAAAATGTTGCATTATCATGAATTTCGATGGCTATTTCAGTATCTGAAACAGCCTCAAAATTTTTCAATAACCACGGTACCGGCTGGCCTTCGGTATCCTCATTGTATAAGCGAACATATAAGACTCTGTGTACGAACTGGGTAGCCATGGCTGACGTTCCTACCGGGTCTAAGGTTTCCAAATCTTCCGGCATGCAGATAATCAGGTCTTCTCTGACTTCTTCTGCTTGAACATAAAGACCATTAGCAAGAACAACTAAAGACATAACTAATACGAGTACTAAACTTACAAATTTTTTGTACTTCACTTTTTCTTTCCTCCGCTATCTTATTCATGATTTATTTAAGCAGGTATCTAAAATACATTCCATTAGTTACCTGTAAATACCTATTTCTTTCTTTAGCCTTATCGCTATTCTTCTTTTTCTTCTTTTTTGCAGGCCAGATCCTCCAGTAAGGCCAGGAAAAATTCAAGACAAACTTCTATGTCGCTTACGCTTGTATATTCATCCTCACTGTGATCCAAGTCCCCGCAGGGACCCATGCCATCAGCTACAAACTCACAATGCCGGGCTAGATGGTTCGCATCAGACAAGCCTCCCCTGTCTCTCTCGTTAAAATCTATTCCCTTGCTGTCGGCGATTGCCCTCAGATAGTCGATAAACCTCTCTGTAGACTCACTTCTTTCCCAGGGCGGGGTTGATTCTTTATTAACCTGCTCAACTTTAACGCCATCAATAATCCCTCCGGACTTTAACAGCTCTTCTATAGACTCTTCTATTCTTTGCTTTTCACTGGCAAACTTATATCTGATTTCCACCTTCAAAGAAGCATAATCAGGAACAACATTAAGAGCTGTACCCCCTTCAACCATACCAACATTAACGGTCGTATCTTTTTCCCGGCTGGCCAGGTTCATGAGTTTGAGAATAAAATTGGCCATTTCATAGATGGCTGAAGCATGTTCTCTTTCAAACATAAAACCTGAGTGGGCTGCTTTTCCATAAAAATCCAAAGCAAACCTGCTTGCCCCTTTCCTGGCAAAACAGTGGGTTTGATTTGCCGAAGCGGATTCCATGACAAAAATGCACTGTGACTTCCGGGCAATGACATCCTGAAGATCTTTTGTGTAAATACTGCCTATTTCTTCATCCGGAGTAAACAGCATACAAATGCTGAGTTTATCTTGAACTGTTTTCGGCAAGTTTGCGGCAATCAGATACATGGCAGTAAGTCCATTTTTCATATCGCTAGCACCCGGGCCCATGGCCTTGTCTCCAACAACTTTGAAGGGGCGTCTCTTGCTTTCACCCTCAGGAAAAACCGTGTCCATATGGCCAACAAAAGTTACATCATAGTCGGTAGG
>JAMNZB010000071.1 GCA_023622515.1 Bacillota bacterium
GCTCTTATTCTTTTCTTGCACACTTTTTTCTGCTACGCTTGAACTGAAAATACGACTTTGAGGAGATGCCTTTCTTCATTTTTCCTCCAGTTTGCTTTTCAGATCTCTTTTTTTCTCATCCTTAGTTAACAGAGCCGGCATTTCAGCTCTCTTTTTTCTCATCCTTAGTCAACAGAGCCGCTTTTCAGCTCTCTTTTTTTCTCATCCTTAGTTAACGGAGCCGGCATTTCAGATCTCTTTTTTTCTCATCTTTAGTCAACAGAGCCGGCTTTTCAGCTCTCTTTTTTTCTCATCTTTAGTTAACAGAGCCGCATTTCAGATCTCTTTTTTCCTCATCTTTAGTTAACAGAGCCCTTAGTTGTTTTGGAATCGTCTAACCCTTACTCCATCCTCTCGAAAACTTCAGCTAGGGATAACTCCCTTGTTTTTCTGCTTTGCATGACATAAATAAGGGTGTAGCTGGCTAAACCGCTGACCACGATTAGGGGGTAAATCCAAGAGGCTGTGTAAAATTCAATCCAACCGAGATATTGTGTCACAATCAGCCTTAAAATGAGCTTGACCAAAAAATAACAGATAGGCAGGCTGATCAAGAAGGAAAAGACCAGCACCAGCCCGGTCGTAACATGGTAGAGATTGTTAATTTCCTTGTCTTCATAGCCTAAAATTTTGAGCATGGCGATAGACTTTTGGTTTCGTTCCACGACCTGTTTGGAAAGGACATAGATTAGTACAAAGAATAAGATTACGGCAAAAGCGGCCATGAGCTTAAAAAACTGCCCCATAGAGTCCAATATTTGATTTAAAGAAAGGATCCAATCGCCCTCTGTACGGACGGCGGCAATGAAAATATCCTTCAGACCTTTAAGTTCATGATCGCTTAGATAGCCGGTAAAATACTCTTTATTGCAATCGAAAATGGTCCGGAAATCATCTAGGGAGACAAATATGGTAAAGGTGGCCGGATAGTAAACGCTGCCGCCTAGCTCAAAACGGTAGGTATCATCCGTATATTTTTTACTCAGTTCAACAAGGTCGCCCTTCTTCAAGCCGAATTTGCTCACCAGACCGTGGGAGAAAATGGCCTTTTCGCTCTCCAGTTCCCGGCTGACCTCAGGCAAAAAACGGGAATCCTCTTCCAGACCGAATATCATAACTTTAGAATCTTCCAATTCCAGACCTAAAGCGGCGAATTTTTCTGCCCCCTCATCTTCTATTTCCACAGGTAGACGCAAAATATATTGGTAGGCCGAGATTTGATTAGCCATGACCTCTTCCCGATGGTGGTCCAGCGAAGGAGGCAAAATCAGGGAAAAATTCATCAGTAAGCTACCGAGCAAAATACCCAGTAGTAAGAGCAAGTAGGTCGATGTATTTTGAATAATAATCCTCAAGCGGAAACGGCTAATAAAGGATAATTTACCTAAGTGAACAGCATTTTTCTGCTTGCGCCGGCTTAAATCATGGCGTAAAAACTTTTGGATGGGTAAATCTAGGGAAGAGGCTAAATAGCCGTAAATAATTAGCAGAACAAGGATAATCGGGCCGACAGTTGTTAAGAGGAAGGCCTTGGCATTCCATAAGACCGGACCGGGGATCAGGGAGTAGCTTTCGGTATAAATATGGACAAAATAATCTTTCAAAAGAGTATAGCCCAAGATATTTCCCAGTAGAGCTCCAAGGAAGGTAGCCAGGAGGGGGAGGAGGGAATAGTGGAGAATCAGTTCTTTCTTTGTATAACCTAGAGCCCGTAAACTACCAATGGATTTTGCCTCCAATTCCAGAGTACTTCGCATCACAATAGCGTATACGAAGGCGATAATCAGGACTAGGATGTAAAAGAAAACCAGCATAGCAATCCGGTCGTTGCCAAAGTCTTCGCCAGCAAAGCGAATGGCCTGGTTATCGGACTGGCGGACAAAGTCTTTAATCAAGGCGTGCTTTTTCACAAGGTTGAGAATATGGTCAGCTAAATCATTCTTTTCCCGGGGAGACAAATCCGGATTGTGGTTTTTCCAGGCATACGTGTAGTGGAAGTCGTTATATTTCAACTCTTCAAAGGCTTTTTGCCGGACACAGGCCACGCCAAAATGGGTGTTGTCAAACATACCGTCGGTATTATTCTTAAAGAGGCAGCTGTAATCCGAAAAGGCAACAAGCCCGCAAACCCGAAAAACTTTTCCGCCGAGTGTAAGCTTGGAGCCGACCTCATAGCCGTTATTGCCGGCAAACAAGCGTTCCAGGACAAGTTCTTCATCAGTTTCGGGCATGGCCCCTTCCAAGAGGGCTAGCCGATTTATTTCTTCTCGGACAGGGTAAACCCGGAGGGTGCAGTCTTTTTTTATCTCTATGTCCTTGTTAAATAAGGGAAAGATTGTGAGTTCTTCTTTTTCCAGGGCCTTGGCCAGAGATTTGGGCATTTTTCTCAGTAATTCAAAATGCCCGTCTTCAATCTTGTATTCTTCAAAGCTGCTGTCGTATTTGACGCTTAAGGACTGCTCAGCGACCAAAAAGCCGGATGTGATAGAAACCGAAAGGATCAGGAATAACAAAATCGCGATAAATTTACCGGCGCTAGCGGCCAACATTCTGAGAATACGTTTATTTAAAGGATTTGCCACAATACTTTTCCCTCCTTTTCTACTTGCCGGCAAGAGATCGCTTGTACTCGGCTCCTAGCCGCTTACCAAGTAATCGCAGCGGCTCTTTGTTTGTTCATATTTTTTTCATCACTGCGAATAGCCCCGTCATGCAAGCGGATAATTTGATCCGCCATTCCCTGAATGGCCTCATTGTGGGTGACGATCATCATGGTGCAGGCGTATTTTTGGTTCACTTTTTCCAAGAGAGCCAAGATTTCTTTTGAGGTCTTGTAATCCAGGGCTCCGGTAGGTTCATCACAGAGGAGGAGGTCAGGATTTTTCACCACCGCACGACCGATAGCTGTACGCTGCTGCTCGCCTCCGGATAATTGGGAGGGGAGCTGGTCTTGTCTTTCCCAAAGGCCCAGGGTATGCAACAAGTCATCTATATCTAAAGGCTCATCGCTTAAATAGGCTCCGCTTTCGATATTCTCTTTTAAAGTAAGGTTAGGAATGAGATTATAGGATTGAAAGACATAACCCAGTCGTTTTCGGCGGTAACGCTCCAGCATTTTTTCGCTCTGGCCGCCGATGTCCATACCATCAAAATAAAAGGAGCCTTTATCCGCAGTCTCTATTCCGCCAATAATGTTCAGCAGGGTTGATTTTCCGGAACCGGAGGGCCCCAGCAAGGTGCAAATATCTCCCCGTTCTACTTGAAAGGAAACATTTTTTAAGACATCAAGGGCATAATCTCCGGTGTGAAATGATTTGCAAATATTCTTTACTTCCAGTAACATCCTAGCTTTTTCTCCTCCCCAGTCTAGTTAAAAGGGAAAACAATCATTTTTACTTAATTACTTAAGTTAGCCACCGCTAACTTAAGCTGATGAGCTTAACTTTAATACGATTTGTTTTTAATTACAAGACTATTTGGAAAAATTTGTTGGCGTAAGGAAATTGTAGGTTTCAAAAAGAGATGAAAAATTGGGAAAGAGAAAGCTGCAAAAATTGCTGTATAAAATAAATTTTGCTAAAATAATTTTATTAGCTTAGGCTAACTCGATTTTTGTTCTGCCTTCACCTGACGTCCGGTCAAGAGATAAGTGCATAAGAGTGTAATTTAGTATAACGTGAACGATTGTGAAGAAAAACTTAGCCTGCCGACCCCGGAACAACTTTACGGTAAAGGCACTGACAAACAAGAGGGCAATCAATATCGGTCTGTCTACAAGACTGAGACAGCTAAGGGTACTGCAATTGCCACTCGCTATAAAGTTATGCCCGGTATTGAAATTTACTATAATGATATTCATATTGATGGTGGTCTTGATTATAGCGATATCTCCTGGCCTGAACAGGATATTATGGTTATCCAGCATTGTCGCGTAGGGCGCTTTCAGTGTGAGTTTCCAAGTGGAGATTGTACCTATCTCGGACCCGGTGACTTGGCTGTTAATATGCTTTCTAACCAAGTAAGTAGTTCCTGGTATCCTCTGGCCCATTATCATGGCATCTCCATAATGATTGATTTGGAGACTGCAGACCGAGTGATTAAAGAAGTTGCGGAATTGGTCAGACTCAAGGAAGTCAACCTATATGCCCTGCGTGATAAACTCTGCTCTGATAATCGCTGTTTTATCATGAGGACGACAGCGGCACTGGAGTATGTTTTTACGGGATTATATTCTTTTTGTGAAGAAGACCGTATTAAGATTTTTCCCTTGAAAATTTTAGAATTGCTTCTCTTTTTAGAGACTGCAAGCAAAAATAATGTGGAAGAAAAACGCCTGTATTTTCATCCGCCCCAGGTAAAGACCATTAAAATGATTGAACAGTATCTGACAGAGGATTTGAAACGTCGGCCTACACTCAAGGAATTATCTCTGCAATTTAACATTTCTCTGACCGCAATGAAGACCTGTTTTCGCGAGATTTACGGAACCTCTATTTATCAATATAGCAAGCAATATCGTTTGCAGGCTGCGGCAACGCTGCTACGCGAGACAAACTTGAACATTGCGGAAATCTCCGACCATGTAGGTTATCAAAGTCCCAGTAAGTTTTCAGCGGCCTTTCATAAGGTGATGGGCAAAACACCATCCGATTATAGAAAAAGTTTTTGTCCGAATGGAACGATAACAGCCCCTTTGGCATAACAGAGTAAACAAGCCTCATGGTACAATTTTTTTGAAGCAAGACTTGCGTTGTTTCCGCAAGTCTTTCATTTTACAAACTAAGTTAGCAAAGACTAACCAAAGCTAAAACAAAATTTGAAATGTGTGTATTTATGAATGGGGCCTGGTTAAAATTTTTTGTCAAAAAGCAAGTAGCGATAATGTTGACCCTGCTGTTTGTTACAATACTGTCCTTCCTCCTCATGCGCCTTTCTCCTGTTGATCCGGCAGTTGCTTATGTCCGAAGGGGCTCCCCTGTGGTGACTGAGGAAATGGTCGAAGAGGCACGGGTTCAACTTGGCTTTAATGCTCCCTTGCCGAGACAATATTTGAATTGGCTGAAGCGGGTTTTTCGGGGGGATTTGGGAGCCAGTTTGGTTACCGGCCGCCCGGTTATTAAAGAATTGGCTAAGGTTTTGCCCGTTACACTTAGAGTAGTTGCCTTGACAGCTGTTTTAATGATTCCGGGCTCTGTCATTGTTGCTTGCCTGGGCAGCATGACGTCCTCTCTTGTTGTCACTTTTCTTATTTCTGTATTGTATATCATGGGTGTTTCTATTCCCTCCTTTTTTCTGGCTAGCCTATTCCAAGATGTTTTTTCTGTTTCTTTAGGCTGTTTTACTATCGTTGGTAATCAAGGGATATGGCGCTATCTTCCCTCAGCAATATGTCTATCTGTTTCCGGAATTGCCCTCTACGGGTCCCTGTTGCAGAAAGCTCTTGAACGTGAGCTTAGCCAAGATTGGGCCGACTATGCCAGATGTCGCGGGCTCTCAGATATCCGCATGCTCCTTTACCATGCCCTCCCCGGAGCGTTGGTTGATCTTCTTCCCAGCTTTGCGCAAAGCCTTGGTCTTGCCCTGGCGGGGGCATGTATTGTAGAGCGGGTCTTCTCTTTGCCGGGTCTTGGCTATTTTGTGATTGAGAGTGTACTCAATCGCGACTCCAACTCCATTCATGCTGCTGTATTAGTTTTTGCCTTAGTTCTTTCCCTGTTGGATTTTTTGGCCGAAATTTTACAGCGTCTGTTGACCAAAGGGGAGGAGAAAGGCGAGGTGATTAAATGAGACGGGCTTTTATAAAGGTACTCTATTTTTTGCCGGCCATCCTGCTCCTTGCTTTTTTTGCCTTAGGCTTTTTGCTTGCCCCTAATAATCCTTACAAGGTGAATCCGGCCAATCGATATGGCCAAGCAAGCGATCAATACCCTCTTGGAACTGACCAGCTGGGCCGCTGTCTATTATCTCGCCTTTTACATTCCGGGAAAACAACACTAGGCATAGTTGTAGCTGCATCCGTGCCGGTCATGGCCTTTGGACTGCTATTCGGACTACTTATTGCTGCAAACGATAAATTAAGCGGTTTTTTCTGGGAGCAAATTATAGCTGCCGTTACGGCCCTTCCTCCTTTAGCCTATTTGATTGTTTTTATTGCAGCATGGGGAAACGGCATATTCACGATGCTTGTAGCAATTAGTATTTCTCTGCTTTTGCGTTTGCTGAAGCTGGTCAAATCCCGAGCTAATGGTGAAATGAAAAAGAGCTATGTATTATGTGCTATTGCCTCGGGAGCGAGCAAGGCGAGTCTTCTCTTTTATCAGATTCTTCCCAATTTAATCTGGGATGCTGTCCACTTTGTTTGCCTATCTTGCGCTGACATGATTCTTGCCATTGCCGGTTTCTCCTTTATTGGCTTGGGGCTAGGGGACAATATAGTGGACTGGGGGCAGATGATTTCTGAAGGGCGGAATTCCCTTATTGCCCATCCGACACTTTCCCTTTGGCCCGCTCTAGCTATAGTTTTATGTACGCTTGCCTTTCGCTTGCTGGGACAGGCCCTGGAAAGGTGGTTTCTCCGTGATTGAAGTGAAGGACTTATCGGTGCAGGCTGGAGATAGTTTTTTACTGAAAAATATTAGCCTTGTGCTTTCCAAAGGGGAGGCCGTTGGACTTACCGGAGCAAGTGGTGCCGGAAAAAGCACCTTGCTTCGCACCTTGTTCGGGATTCTTCCACGAAGCTGCCGAATGACAGCTAAGGCTCTAGCGGTTGATGGCATTAACTTAAGCACTTTATCAAGACGAAAGCACCGTGACCTGTGTGGGAAAGTCCTAGGCTTTATCCCTCAAAAACCGATGACTGCCTTTAACCGCAGGAAAAAAATCGGCAACCAGCTGCTTGAAAGTATTTGCCTAAGAATGAATAAGCCAAAAAAAGAGGCTATGGAAATCATAATTGAGGCCATGGAAAAAACAAGGTTAACGGACCCTTGTCGCCTAATGGCCTCTTATCCCGGGCAATTATCCGGCGGTATGCTTCAGCGTGTAGCCATAGCAGTTCTGCTGGCCATGGACCCGGCATATATTTTGGCCGATGAACCCACTTCTGCCCTAGACGAGGAAAACCGAAATGTCCTTTTAGAGTTACTGCGGAAACAACAATCACAAACAGGAATTCTGCTGGTTTCGCATGACGTTGAAGCCCTCCAAATACTTTGCAGCAGAGTCTATGTCTTGGATCAGGGTCAGCTGATTGAAGAGGCCCATATGTCCACTCTTTTGTCTCAACCGCAGGCCGAGTGGACGAAATCTTTTGCCGAAACCTATTGGGCTATGAGAAGGGGAACGGGGTCATGGAAGGATTTGTAGGCAAAAAAATAGGGAAAGATTATCGCTCGCCAAAAGGTGAGAAACTATGCGTTTTGCAGGATATATCCTTCCACTGGAAACCGGGAGAATTCATATCTCTAGTTGGTGAATCCGGGTCCGGAAAAAGCACTCTGGCCCGTCTAATTTCCGGTTTTGAAAAGCCAAGTAGTGGTTCTTTGCTATTTGAAGGTGAAGATACAGGCTTATGGACAAAAAAAGACTGGCGAGTGCGGCGAGCCGAAATACAAGCGGTTTTTCAAGATGTGGGCGGAAGCATGAATCCCGCACTTAGCGTGCGTCAAAATTTGGAGATGGCCTTACGTTATCTGACGAACTTAAACCGAAAAGAACGCCACAATCGGATTAGTGAGCTGATGGAACTCACAAATATGGATGCCGGACTCCTTAAAGTTCCTGTTCGCAGACTTTCCGGTGGAGAGCAGCGTAGGCTTGCCTTGCTCCGCTGTATGGCCATTCGTCCTAAATATATGATTTTAGATGAGATACTAAGTGGTCTGGACCTGATTTCCGCTCATGCGGTTATGAATGTATTAGAGAGTTATCGGGATGCCTATTCCTGCGCCTTTTTCCTGATTACTCATAATGTAAATAGTGCCTATCGCCTATCGCACAAAATCTTAACCATCCAATCCGGGAAAATTACCCGGGTTAGTATAAAAAAATGAACAAAGGAGAAATGTTATTATGAAAAAACAACGTTTATCACTTATGGCTTATCTGCTTTTGACTTGCTGCCTAGTCATGTTTTTAGGGAAGCCTGCAACAAGTTTAGCCCAGGCCCCGGACAAGGAGAAAGACGGATCTAAAATCCTGAATGTAGGAGTGGGGATAGAGCTGAATGCCCTATATCCTCTAAATGATTCCACGAATTATATGGGCACAAAGCTCTGCTATGAGAGCCTCATTTATTTCGAAGATGGAAAATTTGTTCCCGGTCTGGCTGAAAGCTGGGAATTCAGTGAGGATGGGAAGAGTTTGACCTTTCACCTCCGCGAGAATATTAGCTTTCACGACGGAAGTTCCTTTAACACCGAGGCTGTTAAGGCGAATTATGAATATGCCAAGAGCAACCCCAACTTTGCCAGAATTAAAGCTATCTCCAACTGTGAAAGAATGGAGCTGGTTGACGACCGGACCATCATCTTCCATTATCCTAATCCTTACTTCGCCTATTTGAATGATTTTTGCTATCCCGATTTAATGGCCCTGGTGTCTCCGGCAGTAATTGAAGAAGGGAATTTCCTTAGCATGAAAGATGTGGTTGGCACCGGTCCTTATATTTATAAAGAAAATGCCGAAGGAGAATATGTGCGCTTTATACGCAATGAAGACTATTGGGGAGATAGGCCTTACTATGATGAAATCATTATGAAATACATCCCCGAATCTTCTTCCCGTCTCCAAGCGTTAAAAACCGGTGAAATAGACTTAATCTTTAGCAGTGAATTGCTTTCTTGGGATGATTATGAGCAGGCACTTTCTATAGACGGTGTAGCGGGAAAAGTCTCCGAGACTGATTCTGAAACGCGTAATTTGGTACTGAACGCGGGAAGTCCATCCTTAAGCGATGTGCGGGTTCGTAAGGCGATAGCCTATGCTATCGATAAAGAAGCTATCGTAAACGGTTTAAGCAAGGGCAATGAAAAAGCGGCGTATAGGTTATTTTCACCTGGTGTTAAATATACGGATTTTGACCTCGATACGACCTATATCTTTGATCAGGAAAAAGCGGCAAAACTTCTAGATGAAGCCGGTTGGGCTATAAATACAAAGACCGGAATTCGCGAAAAAGAAGGCCGGTCTCTTAGCTTGTCCTATACCTATTATGCAGCGGGGGCTATGAACTCTCTTATTGCCAGCACGATTAAGAGTCAACTTGCTGATGTTGGTATTGATGTGAAAACTGAGGCCCAAGATATGATGACTTGGTGGCAAAACTGTACTATGGGCAACTATGATATTACCCAATGGGATACGGAAACGGCTTTTGCTTCTCCCCACAATTACTTTACCAATTATGCTATCTCCATGCCCCAAGCCCCATACATTTCAAGTCTTGAGGGCGCCCAAGATTTTCTTGACTTGATTAGTGAATTCCAGACAACAGGTGACGAGAGCCGAGTTGCTGAAATTTTTGAGCAAATACTAAACTATGTTAACGATAATGTTCTGGACTTGCCCATCAGCTATGTCAAGGAAATGGTTGTTTATCGTACAGGGGCCATTGCCGACTTTGAGTTTTCCGGGGTGCCTACTCACTTTGATCCGATACTAATTACACCCGCAGAATAATTTTAAAAGCCTTCAAGCCGGGCTATAGCTTATCCTATGGCTCGGGTTGAGGGCATAGTTTGTATTAATTTTAAGCAGAAGGAGTAAGCCTATGATAAAAAAAGCAACTATTTATGAACGACTCACCGCACTTCCCTATCTTCCTATCCATCAACAATTAATAGAAGCAGCTATTGAATTAGATGTGTTTTCTCATTTAGAGTTTCCGATTAGCGCCCAAAAGTTATCTGAAAAAATGAATTGGAATGAGTACAATACATCAAATCTTTTAAAAGGTTTGTACAGCCTCGGATATGTTTTACGGGAGGGTGACTCCTTTTATAATCCCGCTGAAACGGCAAGGTATCTCGTAAAGGGGAAACCCGACTACATGGGCGATGTGTTAATGTTCTTTTGCCACAATCCGGGGATGGATCTGGGGGATGTAGTCCAATATGTAAAAGAAGGCCCTAAGCTGAGGAAGGAGACTCAAGACTCGATTGCTTTTGAGCGCTATGGCGAGGCCATGCGGAGTGCCCAATCCGGGATACGCCGGCAAGAACTGCTGGAGATTGTTCGCAGCCTCCCTGAAAATGAATCAATCAGGCAAATTTTAGATTTGGGCTGTGGTGCCGGTTGTCTGGGCATTGCCCTTGTCCAAGATTCCCCGGGGAGAACAGGTGTTTTATTCGATTTGCCCCCTATGCGAGGACTGATAGAAGAAAGCCTAAGAATTTCCGGAATGGGGGAACGAATTTCTGTTAAAAGCGGTGACTTTTTACAGGATGATGTGGGCCGGGATTATGACTTGATTCTCTGCTCTTCTATCATGTATTCAGGCATTGCCGGCAAAACCGCTTTCTTCAAAAAACTCAAGGAATCTCTCAATCCCGGAGGAGTTGTGCTTTGTATCAATGAAGGAATTGAAGCCGACTATTCCGCCCCATGGGATATGGTTATGGGATATATGGCCTTTAACCTACAGGGGATGCCCATGGGGGTTATCAAAGGACAAATTGCTGAGGCGGCAAAAAATGCCGGTTTTCATTCCATAGAAAATCGTAGTCTGCTTCTTAGCACAGGAAGACAAGATGTAAATATTCTGCGGAATAAATGACCCTTTCGCTAGTCTTTCCGTGATTTGCAGGTGATTGTGCTATTTTTGTTGTAGTGTCCTGCCCTCCGGTGTTTGTTTGATTCTCAAGATGCTAGCCGGCAATGCTTGGCCGATGAGGGAAAGTCAGATTAGGTGTAGAAATGCTGAGGTAAATTTAAAAAATCAAAAATTTTGCCGGGGTTTCCACCAAACAATTCCGCTGCGCAAGAAGAGTTTGGCTTGCCAGCTTCCATCTTCCTCTTGCAAGAAGTGCCGGCAAAGGATTTCTTCTGCGCTATCCGATATGGCACAGCCGGGAGCAAGGCGGGCGCATTCTTCCTGAACAAGGGTTTCTTTATCCGGGTAGGATAGGGTCTTTGTAAAGGGCAGGATGCTAACATTCGGGTCAATTCCCATCTGGTAAAGTGTGCCGACGAAATAAAAATAGTCCTTCCATTCCCATTTCACGCTGTAGCCGGCTGCTTCCAATTCATGGGCCCACTGCGGTGCCAAGCCGGTATTCATTCCGGCGATGCAGAGCTTATTTGCAGCATCATTCATGCGCTGAAAACAGTCGGCGAGATCAGCTTGCCGATAGAAGCAATTATAGCCAAAGACAAGATCATATTTACGCCGGGGGGTAAAGGTCTCCCATTTTGAGTGAATGACACCGATGTTATTGCAGCTTTCTTCATGTCCGATTTTCAGAATGAAATCCAGCACATCCTGAGAGATATCTAGACAGTCCAATTCACGGCAATGTTTTGCCAGATCAATGGTATAGTTGCCCCAGCCGGGCCCCAATTCCAGAACGCTTTCAACCTGATGTTCTTTAAGTAGCGGCAGCATCCAGGCAAGTACTTGTCTGGAGGATGCATCGGGTGCATAGCTTGTTTTCCGCTTCATAAAAGATTTCCAGAAATCTTGTTCTGCCTGATCGTCCTTCATTCGTTCTGAACTGCTTTGAGCGACTTGTTCAGCCCACTGACGATTGAAGTCCGGCATAAAAACACGTTGTTTCATAGTTTTTCCTTTCATTTCAATAGCGGTAGGAATTGAGCAGTGCTTGTGTATAGGGATGCGTGGGTGCACGGATAATTTGATCCTTATCTCCGATTTCCACAATTTTCCCCTTGTGCATTACTCCGATAGAGTGGCAAATCCAGCCGAGCAGTTCGATATCATGTGTAATGAAGAGATAGGTCAGTCCAAGATCACGCTGCAAATCCCGCAGGATATTCATGATATATGCTTGCACGGAGACATCCAGCATGGAGGTTGGTTCATCCAGCAGTAAGATTTCCGGTTTTAACAGCAGTGCACGGCAAATGACCAATCTCTGCCCTTCGCCCCCGCTAATTTGGTGCGGATAGCGTGAAAGCAGATTTTCCGAAACATTGACCTGCTTCATTGTCGCACGGACAAGCTCCATCCGCTCTGCATTGGATTTGCCGATCCGGTGAATTTTTAAAACTTCCAGAAGACTGTCTCGAATACGCATGGATGGATCCAGTGAAGCCTCCGGGTTCTGAAAAATCATCTGTACACGGCGATGATATTGTCGCCTGTCCTGTCGGATCAGATTTTTAATATCCTGCCCTTCGAACAAGATTTTACCGGAACTGGGCGCTAGGACTCCCATAATCATCCGGGAAAGTGTAGTCTTTCCGCAGCCGCTGTTACCGACCAGGCCAAAGCTTTTCCCCCGCTCCAATGAAAAAGAAACCTGGTCCACCGCTTTTGTGCGGCGGGTCTTAAATAGACCGCTGGAAAAATACTTGCACACATCACAAATTTCCAAAATCTTAGTCATAGAGGAAACACCTCACTTTTCCGCCATCGGGGCGATTGAAATCGCCGGGCTCTTCCGAAGAACACCGGCTAAAGGCAGCTTTGCAGCGGGGGTAAAAGGGGCATCCGCTATGATTCATTCGCTCGGGATCGGGAGGAGGAATCGGAATCATCCCCCGGTCGGGGAGTGCATAAATCAAGCCTTGTGTATAGGGGTGCAGGGGATTTTCCATGATTTCTGTTGCCGTTCCCTGCTCGATAATCTGCCCCATGTACATTACACGGATATCATCACAGAGTCTTTTAGCAAGATGCAGGTCGTGGGTAATGACAATCATGCTGCTGTGGTGTTCAGTATAGATTTGGCGTAGCACAGAAAAGACCTGCTTGCGGATGATGGCATCGAGTCCTTTGGTAGGCTCGTCTGCAATAACCCATCCGGGCTGACAGGCAAGGGCCAGTGCGGAGACGAGACGTTGGTTCATACCTCCGCTCATCTGAAAAGAATACTGGGCCAGGATGGCTTCTGCATCTTCAAAGCCGAACTGTTTTAGAAGTACTACGGCGCGCTCTTTCGATAGGTGGCGAGACGTGGGAGTATGGGCACTAATGGCTTCAGTAATCTGCCGGCGGATGCGCATGACCGGGTTAAGGGAGGCGGAGGGATTCTGGGGAATCAGTCCGATAGATGCACCGCGCAGTTTGCGAAGTTCCCGCAGCGGCAGTTTGTGCAGTTCGCGCTCGCCAAAGTAGCATTCGCCGCTGACCTTAGCGGTATTGGGCAGCAGGCGCAGAAGCGACAAGCCCATAACACTCTTGCCGCTGCCGCTTTCCCCGATTACGCCTGTAATCCGTCCGGCCTGAAAGACGGTGGACAATTGATTGACCGCATATACAGGCCCGTTAATCGTATCAAAAGTAACGCTAAGATTATCGATTCTAATGTCAGGAGTCATAATCACAGCTCCTTTACTTCATCCTGCTTGACATCCAAGCGGTCGCGGAGAATATCCCCCAGCAGATTGATTGATAGGGTGAGAAGGATAATGCAGATTCCCGGAGCCCAGAGTAAATGGGGAGCAGTGCGGAAATAACGGCGTGCACTGCCGCTAATCATTTCGCCCCAGTCCGGAGTCGGAGGCTGAATACCCAGACCAAGATAACTCAAGCCGGCAACGGAAAGCACCACGCGCCCCACACGCGTTGTAAACAGAATGATGATGTTGCTACGGATATTTGGCAGGATATGGCGGAGGATAATTCTCAGATGGCTTGCACCAAGACAGCGCATACCTTCAATGTAGAGCTCCTGTTTAGTCTTGAGCACTTCACCGCGCACCAAACGGGAGAAGCCTACCCAGGAGGTAATTACCAGGGCAAGGATGATGCTGCGCGTGCTGGACCCAAGGATGCCTACCAGAGCAATCATCATTATCGTGCTGGGCAATCCTTGAAAGATGTTGGAAATCATGGTGATAATCTGATCTGCAATCCCCTCGCAATAACCGGCGACAATACCGATTATCAGACCCAGAGCCATCGAACAGCTGGTGGCAATTACGGCCAGCAGAAGAGATGCACGTCCGCCATGGATGACGCGGCTGAGTACATCGCGCCCGAGGGCGTCAGTACCGAGCGGGTGTTCACGACAAGGTGGGGACAGACGGTTGGTCATGTCAATCTGTGTAGGATCATAGGGTGCGAGTATCGGGGCAAAAATGGTCATCAGAATAATGCCCAGCAGAATGGAGAGAACAATTACCAAGCTGATGTTTTGTCGTTTACGGCGGCTCATGTAGCTTCCCCCTGAAGGCGAATTTTTGGATTGACGGCGATGTAGAGAAGATCAATTAGCAGTGTAATTAGCACAAAGGTCGTGCCGGTAATCAGTACATAGCCTTGAATAACCGGATAATCGCGGTTCTGGATAGAACTGAGCACATAACTTCCCAGTCCGGGGATGGCAAAAATATTCTCGATAATTGTGCTGCCTCCCAGAATACCTCCGAAGTAGTTGCCGATTAGTGTAATAATGGGAACCAGCGAGTTGCGGAAGGCATGGCCAATGACCACCGCCTTCTGGGAAAGTCCCTTGGCGTTGGCAACTAGGATATACTGCTCGCCCAGCTGGGAAATGATGTTGCCTCGTGTTACACGTGAAGTGGATCCGATATTGCCGGCCGACAGGGCAAATGCAGGGAGAATAAAGGAAACAACACCCCGATCCAGGCCGCTGGTGGGAAGCCAGCCCAGATGTTCGGCAAAGAGGGTAATCAGGAATAGTGCAAGCCAAAAGCCGGGAATTGTCAGTAGTAATGTAGAGAAAAATTTTAAAACAGAATCCAGCCAGGTGTCCCTGAACATGGCCATCAGGATACCGCCTCCGATGCCCAAGATAACTGCAGAAGTAAGCGCTGCCATGGATAGTTTCATCGTGATTGGCAGTCGGCGCAAGAGTTCTTGTGCAATGTCCTTGTTACCCACATAGGAATGTCCCAGGTCACCTTGGAGTACATCGCTCAGCCAGTTGAAATACTGTACCGGCAGGGGCTGATCCAGACCCAGTTTGCTGCGCATTAAGGCCCGGTCTTCTTCGGTGGGAAATTCAATGTTGATACGGGCGAGGGCCTCATCCACAGGATCCCCCGGCGCAATCTGCCCCAGCAAGAAGGCAGTTAGCGTGATGCCGATTAATACAGGAATCAGCGCCAAAAGTCTGCGAAGGATATACTTTAGTATTGTCATTGCGCCGCCACCTTTGTTGCTTGTAAGAAGAAGGCCCCTGTAAGACAGGGGCGCTTGGAGAGGTATAGTTTACTTGGCCCAACAGACCTGAGTATAACCGGTCAGCCCGTAAACGGTAGCTTGATAGCCGGTGATGTCGCTGGAACAAGCAACAACTTCCTGTGAGTACATTACGGGGATATTCGGGAAATCGCTGGCAGAGATCTCTTGCAGTTCCGTGTAGATCTCAGCCATGCGGTCGACGTCCAATGTAGCCGCGGCTTCGTCAATCAGCTCGTCAACATAAGCATTGTTATAGCCAAGGCCGTAATTGGCATTGGTACCGCCTGCGGTGTGCATGAAGCCTTTGAATAAGGAGAAGGGGTTAGCAGAGGGCAGGCCTTGAATCTTCAGGCACATATTGTAGTTATAGGCCTGCATTTCTTCCTTACAGGGGCCCCAATCCATCAGCTCAATATTTACCTTGATATTGCTGCCTTCAATGTTTTCCAAAAGAGCCTGAATATATTCGGCTTCCTCCTGGTAGGGGTAGCGGTTGGCGTCTACGGCGGGTAGCAGGAAGCGTAGCTCAACAGCCTCCTCGCCCACAACCTCACGAATCAGTTCCATGCCCTTTTCAGGATCATGAAGCACGGCTTGTTCAGCATAGAAGGGCGAGGTATAGTTCAGGAATCCGCCGGCCGGCAGATTGTAACCGTTGAAGAAGCTGTCAATAATGACCTGGCGGTCAATCAGCAGGGAAAGGCCTTCGCGCATGCGGACATCGTTGAAGGGGAAGTCATGGCCGTTTACATTTAGGAAGTGGGTGATGCCGGAATCGCCGACGGAAACAGTATAAGCGGGATCATCTTCGATCTCAGCAGCCTGAGAGGGAGAAATTGCGCCAAGGTCACAGAGTCCTTGCACTTCACCAGCACGTAGTGCGGAATAGCGGGTGTCTGCATCCGGAATCACTTTGAAACGGAAGGTTTCGGCGATGCCGGGAGTGCCCCAGTAGTCAGGATTACGTTCGATTACACAATATTCACCCAGTACGTTTTCTTTAACGACATAGGGGCCGGTGCCGATAGCGAAGCCGTTAAAATTGCCATCCTCGGCAAAGCAAGAGGGCTCAAAGATGGAAGAACCGTAGTTTACCATGTTGTAGTCCAGCATGGGCTGTGCGTCTTCAAAGGTCAGCACAAAGGTGAACTCATCGCTCTTCTCATAGGAAATTAAACCGGGATAGGTGGAATCGATATTTACACCGTAGAAGGAAGAGGGGAAGGGGCCTTTCTTCATGCGGTCGAAGTTGGCGATTACGACGTCGGCGTTGAAGGCAACACCATTGGAGAAGTTGACGTCCTGACGCAAATGGAAGGTCCAAACGGTACGTTCATCATTGTGCTCCCAGGTCTCGGCCAGTGCAGGTGCGGGCTTGCCGGTTTCGTCTTTGGTAATCAGAGGCTCCCAGATACCGAGGGTCATGGAGGCATAATGGCCATCCATTTCACCGGGGCACTGGTCGCGGGAAGCAGCAAATACAATTTCGCGGGTCTGGTCAACAGTGGTCTCTGCAAGAACTGCACCACTGAAGAGGGTAAGGATGCAAGTAAGAACAAGCATCAGGGATAGGATACGGGTCTTCATAGTAGGGACTCCTTTCATTTTGCCTTTTTAGGCCTTGCATTTTGACAACTGAATTGAGCAGCTTTCCGAAAAAAATAGCCGCCCTGTCTACGACAAGACGGCTGCTCTGAATCCCATAATAAAATTCTTAACGAATAAATGCGATGCTTCGCCCTGCCGGAGTACATGCGCTCAAAAGCAAATTGGCTGGTCTTCTGGCTCTGATTCATCCTTGCGCTCGCCTTCCCATTCATAAAGAACAGTGACATAAATGAGCGTTCGTCATCATTACAGCAGATAGGGCTGCTCCGGATTCGCACCGGATTCCCAATTAAAGCCTGCCTGCAAAAAAATACAGGACAGGCTACCAATTGCCACTTAAATTGTCGGTTCGAATTATATCCTGTGCCCATTATCAGTGTCAAGAATTTTAGGCAGCATAAGAAGCCTAAACAGTAGGCTTAAACGATAACAACAAAGCCTGCGGGCAGGGTGCAAAGATTATCTTTTTGATATTTTATATAAGCAAAAAAGTATAAAATTAACTGTAATTAATCCCGCTTATGCCTGTCCTTGCAAATATTTTCTTTTCCCATCTATTTTAAATAATTGCGGAATCCGCAAAAAAATAAAATAGATTTGGACTAGTTAGCCCATCTGGACTATAATCTATTTTAAATAATTGCGGAATCCGCAAAAAAATAAAGTAGGAGTCCGAGATGATTATAGGGCGCAATCGATATTTAGATAGATTAATATCTCGTATGAATAACGGCATGATAAAGGTGATTACGGGAATTAGAAGATCCGGAAAATCCTTTTTGCTTTTTAAGTTATTTTATGACTATCTTTTAAGCTCCGGTGTAAAGGATAATCAGATTATCAGAATCTCTTTAGATGATGAAGAGTATCGTCCATATTGCAATCCTGAATTATTACATGAATATATTCTTTCGCAAATAATCAATAAAGATAAGCCGTATTATCTCTTTATAGATGAAGCCCAGTATGCTATTTCTAAAGAGGAAATGAAAAATCGGGATGTGCCTATTCGTTTATACGGAATACTAAACGGACTTCTGCGAAAAGAAAATGTTGATGTATATATTACCGGAAGTAATTCCAAGTTTTTATCGTCTGATGTTTTAACGGAATTTCGTGGTAGAGGAGATCAAATCCGGCTAGCCCCTTTAACTTTTTCTGAATTTTTTCCTGCATCGGGAAAAAATCAAATTGAAGCTTGGCAAGAATATACTCTTTATGGAGGTATGCCACACATATTAAAAGAGAAAAAGGAGGAGGATAAAGCAAGATATTTGAGTTATTTGAATACGGAAATTTATCTTAAAGATATTAAAGAGAGATATTCCATTAGGGATGAAGCAGCTCTGGAGTCTTTGATGAAAGTAATTGCCTCGGCCATCGGATCTCTGACAAACCCCAAGAAGATTCATGATACTTTTACCAGTGCAGGAATAAAGAGTCTATCTATACCCACTATAAGCAACTACTTGAATCATTTGCAGGAGGCTTTTATCCTGCAAAAGGCGGAACGCTATGATGTCAAAGGGAGAAAATATATTAGTACTCCTGTAAAATACTACTATACAGATCTTGGCTTACGAAATGCTCTTTTAAATTTCAGGCAATATGAGGAAACGCATATCATGGAAAACATTATATACAATGAGTTGCTTTTTCGGGGTTACCAGGTAGATGTCGGTATAGTAGAAATAAATGCAGTTGAAAATGGTCGCAATGTTCGCAAACAGCTTGAAGTTGATTTTGTAGTAAATCTAGGAAATAAGCGATTCTATATCCAATCTGCCTATGCCATCCCTGATAGGGAAAAGATGCAACAAGAGCAGCTGTCCTTACTAAATATTCCGGACTCGTTCAAAAAAATAATTGTCGTTGCAGGTAATTCCCCTCTCTGGAGGAATGAAGAAGGAATTACCATCATGAATGTATTTGATTTTTTACTTAAACCGAATAGCTTGGATCTATAATGACCTATAATAAAGTTATCCGTTGAGAAAGGAAAAAAATTATGCTTATTCAGCCAGATATGATTGTTTTAGATATTTATGAAAAATACCCCCAAACCGACCCGGTTTTCAGGGGATACGATGAGGTCATCGGTAAGTGTTTGCTTTGTCAGCATCTTTTTGACTCTATTGAAGCGGTTAGCGAGAAATATCAATTAGATCAAGAAGATATGCTTCGAAAACTGAACAAGGCCGCCGAAAGCCCGAATCCTGATATTCAAGAGGAAAGCGCGGAGGAAGCAAAATAAGCTTGCCTTATCGGCCGGGTAAAAGCGGAAAGACAAATTATACTAAGGAGAAATGGGGGAAAAGTAATGGACCGGAAGGAACTTGTGGCCTATTTTCGTTCCCTGGATCGTTCCTTTTTTGTCGAGGGTGACATGAAAAAATATGCGGGCCTGGACGGGCCTTTGCCCATAGGCTTCGGACAAACCATTTCCCAGCCCAGTCTGGTCTTGGAAATGACCCGGCTCCTGGCTCCGGCGAAGGATAGCAAGGTGCTGGAGATTGGAACCGGTTCAGGCTTTCAGACAGCCCTTCTGGCTAAAATGTCAGCGGAAGTCTATACAGTGGAAAGAATTGCCGACTTGATGGAGAAAGCCCAAAAGAGGCTGGAGCTGTTACACTTTTCCAATATTTATTATAAGGTCGGAGACGGTAGCCGCGGATGGCAAGAGCATGCTCCCTATGACCGGATTATGGTCACTGCCGCAGCAGGAATATTACCTGACGACTTGGTCGACCAGCTGGCGGTGTCCGGCCGGATGATTATCCCCATCGGGCCGCCGGATTTGCAGGAGCTCAAACTTCTTACGAAGACGGCTAGTGGCAATATAAAGATGAAAACAGTGGAATTCGTTAGATTTGTAGAACTAAAAGGGCAGTATGGCTGGGGCAAATAGCAAAGTTGACCGCAGCTTATTACAGATCGCTGATATTATAAGGTGTAATTTGATAGACCAGGTAGTTCAGCCAATTAATATATAGGAGATTGGCATGGGCCCGCCAGGAGTTGATGGGGGCCAGCCTGTCGTCATCTTGGGGAAAGTAGTTTTTGGGGACTTCAATGGCTAGCCCGGCTTTTTTGTCGCGGAGGTATTCTTTGTGGAGGGTATCGGCGTCATACTCCGAATGGCCGGTGATGAAGACCTGTCTGCCCCACTCGGTCATGAGGGCATAGATGCCGGCCTCCTCTGAAGATGCAAGGATTTTTAGCTCCGGAACCTTTTCGATATCTTCCCGGAGGATGGTGGTATGGCGGGAGTGGGGGACCATAAAGCTGTCATCAAAGCCGCGAAAGAGGATGGAATTCTCGCGCTCCACCCGATGAGGAAATACACCGAAGAGTTTTTTGTCCAGAGGGTGTTTAGGAACCCCGTAGTGGTAGTAGAGGGCCGCCTGGGCCCCCCAACAGATATGAAAGGTGCTGAACACATGGGTCTTGGTCCATTCCATGATGGCGCACAGCTCCGGCCAGTAGTCCACTTCCTCAAAGGCCAGGTGCTCCACCGGCGCACCCGTGATAATCATGCCGTCGAACTTCTCCTGCCGGACTTCCTCAAAGTTCTTGTAGAAGGCCAGGAGATGCTCTTGCGGAGTATTTTTAGCCTTATGGCTGCTGGTGTGTATCAGTTCTAACTCCACTTGCAGAGGGGTATTGCCCAGTAGGCGGGCCAGCTGGGTTTCGGTCTCTATCTTGGTGGGCATCAGGTTGAGCAACAAGATGCGCAGGGGCCGAATATCCTGGCTTAAGGCCCGGCCCTCCGTCATAACAAAGATATTTTCCTTCTGCAAAATCTCACTAGCAGGTAGTTTATCTGGAATCTTAATGGGCATGTTTTATCCTTGCACTTTCACAATGGTCGATTTAATCTATCAGGATTCACTTAGCGGATGCCGTCCAGGGCCTGGCGGATATCCCGGATGATGTCCTCCGGAGCTTCCAGCCCTATGGACAGGCGGACTAAATCGGGAGAAACACCGGCCGCGGCCAACTCCTCATCGGTCATTTGCCGGTGGGTGCTGCTGGCGGGGTGGAGGCAGCAGGTCTTGGCATCGGCCACATGGGTAACAATACTTGCCAGGCGGAGCCCTTTCATAAAGGCTTCAGCGGCCTTGCGGCCTCCTTTTACCCCAAAACTGACTACGCCGGAGGCCCCTTTGGGCAAATACTTCTTGGTCAGGGCATAGCAAGAATCGCCGGGAAGTCCCGGATACTTTACCCAGCTTACCTCTTCTTGTTCGGACAAAAATTGGGCGACAGCCAGGGCTGCTTGACTGTGCCGCTCCATGCGCAGGTGGAGGCTTTCCAGGCCTAAATTAAGCAGGAAGGCATTCTGAGGCGATTGGACAGAGCCCAGATCCCGCATCAATTGGGCGACCGCCTTAGTGATGTAAGCCCCTTCCAGGCCAAAGCGCTTAGTATAGGTGATGCCATGATAACTGGCATCCGGCGTGCAAAGGCCGGGGAATTTTTCGGGGTACTTTGTCCAGTCGAAACGTCCGCTGTCCACAATACAGCCGCCAACAGCGGCCCCATGGCCATCCATGTACTTGGTTGTGGAGTGGATCACGATATCGGCCCCGTGCTCAAAGGGACGGCAGAGGATGGGGGTAGCAAAAGTGTTGTCGACAATCAAGGGTACGCCGTGGGCATGGGCGGCCCGGGCAAAACGCTCGATGTCAAAGACGATCAGGGCCGGGTTGGCGATGGTTTCACCAAAGACCGCCTTGGTGTTGGGGCGGAAGGCAGCCTTCAATTCCTCTTCACTGCAATCGGGCGGCAGAAAGCTAAAGTCAATCCCCATGCGCTTCATGGTTACGGCAAAGAGGTTATAGGTGCCTCCGTAGATGGTGGAGCAACTGATAACGTGGTCGCCGCAGGAAGCAATGTTGAAAATGCTGTAAAAGGAGGCGGCCTGACCCGAAGCTGTCAGCATGGCGGCACTGCCGCCCTCCAGATTGGCAATCTTATCTGCGACATGGTCGCTGGTGGGATTAGCCAGACGGGTATAAAAATAACCGCTGGCCTCCAAATCGAAGAGTTTTCCCATGTCTTCGCTGCTATCATATTTAAAGGTAGTACTTTGGATGATGGGAAGTTGCCGCGGCTCGCCATTGGCCGGCTGATAGCCTGCCTGCAAACAACGGGTGTCGAGAGTGTAATTGTTCATGATGCCCTCCTTCAGCTTAGTCTGCCTGACTATGTATAAATATTCGGAATAAAAGCAATAATTGGCTGAATTGTGCCCCAAAGAAGAGCCGATTGTCAAACGCTTTACATTTTATTGAAAGCTACAAGGATAAGTTGGATAATCTGAGTATCAGGGAAGCCGGAAAACATTTGTAAATTCTGCGCTATTAATTTGTTCTTATTCTGTTTTTGTTGTGCAAAGTATTCCTTTTCGTAAACATGATTTTCTTTTAAATGTTTTTCTATATAATGAGAAAAAATAATGAGACAGTTAAGTGAGAGGTCTTCCATGGAACAGTTTTTTACAGCGGTAAAGTCTCAATCTTCGGCTTTTAGCCTTGGGTTTATTATTATCTCAAATATTCTCCTTTTTATGGGCGGTGTTTTCCCGGTTTTCTGGTACAGGAAGTATCCGGGAGAAAAAAGGCTCCATAAGGTCTTGGCCTTTTTGCAGCTGACCGAATATCTCAGCATTTTTATCTGGTACTATGCGGTCGGTTACCTCGATTTTCCCCTCCCCCTTTACCACTGCCGCCTGGCCAAACTCATCTTAATTATTCTGGCTTTTACCGGGATTGAAGGTCGTTTTCGCTCTTTTTATGCCTATGCAGTCCCTTTGGCTATTTTTGGGGCAGTGGCCGCCTTCCTGGTACCGGATGTGGACCCCTTCCCTTGGCCGCATATAACCTACATCGGCTATTTTCTCGGCCATTTCCTCCTCCTCATGCAAGGAACCGCAGCCCTTACGCGAGATAAGGGGAAGCTTACAAAGGCGGACTTGCTCCGGGGACAAAAGATATTGCTTTGTGTAAATCTTGTTATTATGGTGATTGCCCGACTTTCCGGCCTTAACTATTCTTATATGCTGAAGTCTCCCATCTTGAAGAACTTTACTGAGGCCCTTCCCCCGGTGGCCTACACGCTGCTGGTCTTCCTCATATATGCTCTCTTGTATTTCCTGAGTTTCTATATCGCCTGCTTTTTACAGTACCTGGTCCGCCGGGCCCAAAAGCCGGCAGGCGAGAAAGGATAAAAACACCATAAGGAGGCTGATTCAATGAAAAAACTATACTTGCTAAGGCACGCCAAGAGCAGCTGGGATGACCCCCACTGCAGAGATTATGACAGGTCTTTGAATGCCCGGGGAAGGCGGCAGGCCAGGGCTATGGGTAAGTTTTTTCAGGAAAAGGCCTTTAAAATCGACGGTATCCTTTGTTCCGGTGCCCTAAGGACCAGAGAGACCCTGGAACTCCTGCTGGAATCTTATCACTTCCGGGGAGAAATTGAATACAGGGATGAAATCTATGCCTCATCCCTTTCGGGCCTCAAGGAGCTTATCCGCCAAAGTAAATGGGACTCCCTCCTCTTAATCGGCCACAATCCTGAAATAGAAAGTCTGGCCGGTGACCTGACCGGTCATACTCTGACCATGCCTACCTGCCAGCTTGCCGTCATTGACATGGTGGATGGCCGCCTAGAACTATTTACCAGGCCGGAAGAAGCGTGATGGATGATATGGAATTTATTGAGTCCTATGGCAATAACAAAGCCAAGTCAATGTATGAAAAAGTAGCTTTTATCCAAACCGATCTTGTTAATACCGATGATTGTTATGAAGTTAACTTGCGATATCTTGTGCCCGAAAAGGGAATCATTCAGGAAGTATAAAGATTAATCTATTTGCTTTTTCTTAGAAGGAATATCCTAGCCTAGTACTAGCTGACCCGCAGGGCGGAGTTTTCCGGACAAGGAAAGGGGAAGACTGTACCTTTGCCCTGCTCTTGCTCACTCTGAGCCGGGGGAGGGGTCGATTTTACATGCTCAAAATCACAAAATTATCCTTTGCTTAAGAGAAAATAACAAGCCGTAAAAGGTCAAATAAAATATCAAATTAATGCAAAAAAACTTGTTGACAAAACAGGAGAGAGGAGTAGAATCAGCATTAGATTAGCCATCGCTAACTAGCGGCGACTAACTCTAATGCGATAAGGTTTGGCGAAGGAGGATAGTGACTTGATTAATTTATTGCTGGCACCGAAAAATGAGCCTTTAAGGATTGTCAAGATTAAGGGAAATAAGGTTTTGGATAAAGCTTTATGGCAGCGTTTGCAAGACATGGGCTTTCTTCATGACGCAAATATTTCCGTAATTTCCGAATCCGGCGGCAATATTATCGTAAAAGTTAAGGACTCTAAGATTGCTATAGGAAAGGAAATAGCAAAAACGATTTATGTGGTGTAGGAGGGAAGTATGACATTGAAAGATGGTGACGTTGGTAGCTTTTATAGAGTCACTCGCATCAGTGGAAGTGGCCCTGTAAAAAGAAGAATTATGGATATGGGAATTACGAAAGGTTCCGAAATCTATATTAGAAAGCTGGCTCCCCTGGGAGATCCGATGCAGATCGAAGTGCGAAATTATGAGCTGAGTATCAGAAAAGATGACGCTGAAATGATAGAAGTGGAGGTGCTGGGATGAAAGGAGAAATAACCATCGCCTTAGCCGGGAATCCCAATAGCGGAAAAACGACTCTTTTCAACGAGCTGACAGGCTCCCATCAATATGTGGGTAACTGGCCGGGTGTAACAGTAGAAAAAAAGACCGGGGAATACATCAAGAATGCCAATATCAAGTTTACAGACTTGCCGGGCATCTACTCTTTGTCCCCCTATACCTTGGAAGAGGTAATATCCAGAGATTATTTACTAAAGGGAAATCCTGATTTAATTATCAACGTGGTAGATGGAAGCAACATTGAGAGAAGCTTGTATTTGACGACGCAGCTAGTTGAATTGGGCATACCGGTGGTTATCGCACTGAATATGATAGACGTGGTCAGAAAAAATAATGACCGGATTGATACCGCAAAATTGGAAAAGGCTTTAAAGGTAAAAATCGTTGAAGTTTCAGCCCTGAAAAATGAAAACTTAGACGGTTTAATTGAGGCTTGTGTGGAGATTTATAAGCGGCAAGAAGAAATACAAAGCCCGAAAATCTTCTCGGAAAAAATTGAAGCCTATATTCAGGAGATTGAGGATTCCGTAGAAGCAATTAAAGGCAAACCGGCAAAACGTTGGCTGGCGGTTAAACTATTTGAAGAAGACGAAATACTTTTAAAAGAGCTGCAAGTTAGCTCAAGTGAAAAACATAGAATTTCAGAAATTGTAAAGCAAGCGGGCAAGGAGTATGACGATGACAGCGAAGGGATTATTACCGAAGCCAGATATGATTATTTGACCGCAATGGTGGCCAAGCTTGTTAAAAAGGGGCGGGAAGGGCTTACTCAATCCGATAGGATCGACAAAATTGTCACCAACCGCTTTTTAGCCTTACCGATTTTTGTGGTTATTATGGCCGCTGTCTATTATATCTCTATTAACATTGTCGGGGGCCCGGTGACCGACTGGGTCAATGATGTTTTAATCGGAGAAATCATCGCCGGGAATATAGGGAGTTTCCTGGAATCTATTGGTACTACAGAGTGGTTGGTGTCTTTGCTTGTTGACGGCATTATAGGCGGTGTAGGCGGAGTAGTTGGATTTTTACCCTTAATCGCCACCCTCTTTTTCTTTATTGCCATCCTGGAAGACATCGGCTACATGGCCAGAATAGCCTTTATCTTGGACAGGGTCTTCCGAAAATTCGGCTTGAGCGGTAAGAGTTTTATCCCCATCCTTATCGGTACGGGCTGTTCCGTTCCCGGGATTATCGGCACGAGGACCATTGAAAATGACCGGGACAGACGGATGACCATTACCCTTGCCTCCATGATGCCTTGCGGGGCCAAGACGGACATTATCGCCATGTTTGCAGCGGTCTTCGGCGGTGTTTGGTGGTTCGGTCCCTTGTGGTATTTTGCCGGAATTGCCGCCGTTGTTATCTCCGGCATTATGTTAAAGAAGACGGAGAGATTCCACGGTGAACCCTCTCCCTTTATTATGGAGCTGCCTGAATATCATATGCCCAGTCCGAAAAATGTATTTAAAGCTACTTTCAGCCGCTGTAAGGCCTTCCTGGTAAAAGCAGGGACAATCATTCTCCTTGCTACGGTGGCCATTTGGTTCTTACAAAATATTACTATTGACGGACAGTTTGCAAGTTTTGCCGATGACGGTACGGACTCTGTCCTGTCTTTCTTAGGAAAGAAAATTGCCTGGATTTTTGCCCCCTTAGGCTTCGGAGACTGGATTGCGGCCGTGGCTTCCGTCTTAGGGCTGATTGCTAAAGAAGTTGTCGTTTCCACCTTTGGAGTCTTGGCTAATTTAGGAGAAGTCGATCCGGACAGCTCCGCCTTAAGCAGCTTTGTAGCTTCAAATTTTAATACCGCATCCATGTTGTCCTTTATGCTCTTCAACCAATTTACCATTCCCTGTTTTGCAGCGATTGGCGCCATCAGGCAGGAAATGAACAGTAAGAAGTGGACTCTCTTTGCCCTGGGCTACATCATGGCCTTTTCGTATACCATATCCCTGATGGTCTATCAATTCGGCCTCATTTTCATCGAAGGGGCAAGCTTCAGTATTGGAACCTTTGTGGCCATTGTTGTTCTTATATGCTATCTATACCTCTTGTTCAGACCCAATAAATATAAGGAAGATCGACTGGTTTTGCGTTCTGTTACAGAATAGGAAAGCGAAGAAAATCAGTAGCTTGTTAAGCGGTCTGGCAAAAGTAAAAACAGTAAGCCCCCTCCTCCCCGGGCTTACTGTTTTTTATACCAGCAAACAAGTCGACCTGTTTAACAAAGCCCTCCTCCCCGGGCTTACTGTTTTTTAGCCTAAAAGACCCTTGCAGCCCAATTTCTCTGCCTCAGCTTGAATTTTTACTTAAAACTAACAAGATTGACTTGTCATAGCCGGTCCGGATGGCTGAATATATTTAGACAAGGCTCGAGGGGAGGACAAGATGGACAAGATTATTGAGGTTAAAAATCTTGATAAAAGCTATGGCAAAACCCAGGTCCTTTTTGATATTAACTTGGAAGTAAAAAGGGGCGAGTGCCTGGGCATTGTAGGCGGGAACGGAGCCGGAAAAACCACCCTCCTGGAATGTATAGAGGGAATTAGGGGCTGGCAAAGGGGCGATATTTTAATTAAGAGCTTGACCATCAAAAAGGAGGCCAAGCAACTAAGGAAAATCTTAGGGGTTCAGCTCCAATCTTCCTCCTTGCCGGCAGAGATTAAAGTAAAAGAAGCGGTAGAACTATTTGCCGTTGAACATGATGTAGGGGTGGAAGAAAAACTCTACGATGAGCTGGATGTAAGGAATTTATTGGACAAGCAATATGGGAAATTGTCGACCGGGCAAAAAAGACGCCTCCACCTCCTCTTGGCAATACTTCACAACCCCGAAATCCTGATTTTAGACGAGCCTACAGCCGGCCTGGATGTCAACTCCAAGTATCTTCTCTACACGAAAATTAACGAGCTCAAGGAAGAAGGCAAGACCATCCTCCTGACCTCCCATGATATGTATGAAGTAGAAAACCTATGTGACCGGGTTCTTTTTATCGACAAGGGACGGATTAGTAAGGAATTGACGGAAGAAAGCTTGCTGGAAGGAGACCGGCATATCATTGCCGTCTCCAGCCAAAAAAACAGCCTGAGGCAGGTGGATACCATGTATGCCAATTTGCTTGAAACAAAAGACAGGGAGATATTTTTTGAGTGTAGTAATATCAATGCTTGTCTTACAGAGCTCCTGGAACACTTAGCGGCCCGGGATGACCAAATCGAAAATATCTATGTGAAAAAGAAAACGGTCGAAGAGGAGTTAACCAAGATGATGCGAGGTGGCGGCCATGAAATCTCTTAAAGCCCTTTTGGTCAATTTGAAAATTTACTATGTGATGACCTTCAGGAATGTTTTCTTGCTCATCGCCCACTATCTCTTGCCCATCATATTTTACCTCCTCTTCAGTGTGGTTTTTGTAGGCATTGACCCGAGCAATAAAGAGACCATCATCATGAGCATGACCGCCTTTGCCTTGGCCATGAACAGTTATATCGGCTTGCCGGGCAGTGTTGTCCGTTATGCTATTGGTGACATTAAAAGAGCCTATATAGCAGGCGGAATCAGCCTCTGGCGCGTCTTTGTCTGTGCCGCTATCAGCAATATGGTCCATTGCCTTATCACTTCCCTGGTCATCCTCTTGACGGCGGGACCTCTGTTTGAAGCCGTCCTGCCGGAATCGATGCCCCGCTACTTTATAGCCCTCTTTATCAGTATTCTGTTATCCACACTTGTGGGAGTGGCTATAGGCATGTTCTCGAAGGCGGAAAGTATGGCTACCCTGGTATCACAAACCGTCTTCCTGCCCTCCCTCTTCCTTAGCGGGACTATGATAGCCATTGAGTTTCTGCCCGATTTCCTGCAAAAAATGTCCAACATCATTCCTTTGAAGCATAGTTATGTTTTACTGCAAGGCTACGATAAAAACGCCCTAATCATCTCCTTAGCCTTTATAGCCGCCTTGCTCATTCTCCTCCTGCTAAGATACCGCTTTATTATCCGGAGAGAGTAGGGACTGTATTTTTAACTACTTCATTGGTAAAATTTTTAAAAGAGAATTAGATTTCCCTTTAAGAATTGAGCCCGGACCCGGGCATGAGGCAAGAGGAGGAACTTGCTATGAAACCGGTATATATTGTTCTTACCCTGGTCATAATAATCAGCCTAAGCTCCTATATGCTTTCGCCGACCAATGAATTAGCGGAGATGCCGGGAGGGATTTCCGATTATTCCAACCCGAAGGCCCCCAAGACCATAACGTCAAAGGATATTAAGAGTTTTAGCAGCTCCTTCCGCTATGCGGATGAGCCGCAAGTCTTTACATACTATGATTTTCGTGCAGAAAAACAGGATGACGGGAGGGTAGAAGTCACTTGGGAAGACTATGGCGAAGAGTTAATAGCTGAAGTCGGCCCGGAATTCTTACAAAGTCTGCAGGACATTATCGATAAACATGGCCTGGCGGGTTATAACGGTGTAAACAGGGTGACGAGCGGCCTCCCTTATGAATTTGGGCCCTGCCATATGCATGCCGAGTATGAATCCGGGGAAAGCATCAACTTTTACATGGATGGTGAACCCTATAGTGAGTGGATGGGTGATTTTGTAGAACTCTTTTTGCCTGAATTTCCCGGTCAAGGTAAGGAGCTTAATCTTCACTCCGATTTGCCTATCAGCCGCTTTTATTACAGCCACAGCGGTATGATCCTGCCCCAGCTTTACAGCTTTGAGCTGGAAAAAGAGGGAAATGACTATAGCCTTAGAGCGGAATTTTTTGATTATGAGCATTTTTATGGCGATGTGGAGTTCGTCTTGGAAGGTGAGGAAAACAGGGATATCCTGGAATATATCTACACCAGACTAGTTGATATCTGTGATACTTGTGAAATCTATTCCTGGAACGGCTTTGACGAGTCCGATAATAGTGTCCGAGACGGGACCATGTTCCAAATCATTATAGACTTTGAAAATGGTGAGTTTATCAGTGCCTACGGGAACAATGTCTTTCCTGAGTCCTTTTTTCTGGCTGAAGAAGAGTTGGAAAACTTGCTGGAGGAGATTAAGGCCTTCCATAGAGAGTTAAACCCGCCGCTAATTAAAAGCGGTGTCTATTTGAACAAGGCCAAGCCGGTCGCGGGCTATCTTTTCTTCGACACAGCTGACAGGTCTTGGCGGAGTTCCCCCTCGCTGGCCATGAGTTATTCTATTGGCGGGAACTTCCAAGTGGAAGGAAACCGTATTAGGCTTACCAGCCAGGATGAGTCTGTAGAGCTGGTCTTTGAAGCCCAGGAGAAAGACCGGCTGAAACTGGTCTCCCTAGTTTGTGAAAAGGAAGACCTGAAAGATTGGTGGCAGGAAGGCGACAGCTATACTTTTATGCCCGATGAATCTATTCCCGGCCTGGCGGAAGGTAGGGCCTGCCCTGCTGATGAAGCCCTTGCCCTGGCAAAAGAAGAAGGGCTGGTGGTTTTTGAAGATTTCCTGCTGACGGCCGGAGGCGAAGCCTGGGAGGAGTTCTGTGAAAAGGTAAATAGGGGGGAGGCAGCCCGTGTTTTCAGTGCCTTCTACTATACGCTGGATGAAGAGTATGTAGACCCTGAAGTCTATGAGATAGAGAAAGACAATTACCCCCAACTCTACATCAACAAACTAGAGTATGAGGAAGATGTTTTCACTATTGCCGTAAGAGAGTCTACAGAGAGCGAATATGAGGAAGGGCAGAGATTTAAGTATCTGAAGCACTATAGCGAAGAGATGGAATGGGCAGGCCATGTTTTTTCCTATGAGTACTTTATTCTTGTCAATGATGATGGGGTCAGCTTGGAAGATATAAGGCAAAGCCTGGCCAGTTCGCAGAGTGATGACCGGATTCCTCACTTCCTGGTCTACTGTGACCTGCTTGACTGAGTAATGTGGAACGGCCATACATTTAACCCGGGAAGTTATGGAGCAAGGGCAGTATTACTATGATCATTCTGACGATGTTTACCGCGAAAATAAAATGACGGAAAACTTTATCCGCGCCTTTGACTTGCTGGACGGTGAAAAAGTCATGGGCATCTATGGCGCGGCCCACACGGGCCTTTACAGCAAGGATTTTACCCGCAAGGTTCCCTGTATGGCCAACCAGCTGAGGGAACACTATGGTGATATTATTTACTCGGAAAATTTGTCCGGCTGCTAACGGTCGCAGAGGGATAGGCTACGTACTGCAGGGTCTCCAACTTTTGCAAGCGCTGAAAGACCTGCTCTTTTCCCGCAGGGAAAATACTCGTTCTTTTTACTCTTTTCATACTCTGAATCTCCTTACAAACTTCCGCTTAGCCGCTTAAACAAAAGGCCAGGTCCGCTTGGGAACATTATATACCGGCCGGCTAAACTCTTTCCCGGGATATTTTCATATTCGGAGACGGCAAATGGCGAAAATACCCGGATTTAACCTTGGCAAAATTGTTTGCCGGAGCCGGGCATTATAGAATAGAGGCAAAAGACTTGTCAAAGTAGTTTGGAAGAATTCATGAAATATTTAAAAAACATATTGATAATAGCCGGAATCGCCTTATGCATGTTTGTCGCATTTTTCGGCCTTTTTGCCCTATACAATCAGATAGCCTTACGGCTGGAAAAGGGACAGATTGAGCCTAATGGCCGGCTTGTGGACCTGGGCGGTTACCGGGTCCATGTTTATACTGAAGGTGAGAGGGAGGAGACTCCCCCCTTGGTCTTTTTGTCCGGCTCAGCTACGGTCGCCCCCGCCTACGATTTTAAAGCCTTGTACAGGCTCCTGTCTGACGAATACCGGATCGCTGTCGTGGAAAAAGTCGGTTACGGCTATTCGGATATTGTTGACCTGGAACGTGATATTGACTCTCTGGTGAATGAGCTGAGAAGGGCCCTGGCCGGAGCGGATATAAAGGGGCCCTACCTGCTGCTTCCCCATTCCCTGTCGGGCTTGGAAGCCCTTTACTGGGCGCAGGAATTCCCGGAGGAAGTAGCGGCTATTATCGGCCTGGACATGGCCGTCCCCTCTGCCTATGATGACTTTGATTTTGCAAAAGTTGAACAGAGGATGAAGCTTGGCGCCCTGTCTGTAAAGCTCGGCTTACTTCGGATTCCCGGCCTCTACCCCCTGCACGAAAGCCCTTTAAGCGACACGGAAAAAAAGCAGCAGGAACTGCTTATGTACAGGAATGCCCTTAACCTTGACTATATAGCTGAGGCTAAAGCAATCTATGATAATGCGCAAAGGGTAAAAGCGGGCGGGGCAGTCTCTTGTCCTATTCTGATGTTTGTCTCCGATGGAAGGGAGACGGGTGATGCTTGGATAGAGGCGCAAAAGAAGTTTGCCGAAGAGCATGATGCCCTGATAGCAATTCTTGATTGCGGCCACTACCTCCATCACTACAAGAGCGGGGAAATGGCCGCGGAGATAAAACTTTTTCTTAAAAAAGAGGGATGGTAAGGAAGGGGCTTGGTAGGGTGAAAGACAGCGAAATAGATTCCGGGGGATTGCAAAATGGGTGAAAACGAGGGATTAAAGGCCTATATTTCCGACTACAGTGAGATGTTTACTGAATTTCTCCAAGAATTAGAGGCTTGGTGTGAGAGCGGCAAGGAGCCGGCAACTGGCGACCAAGACCTCCGCCATTACTTAGACCTGGAAGAAAAAAGGCTGAAAAAGCGAGGTCTTTCCATGAAGGCGAGGCTAAAGACCTTTGGCGACGCCCTTCAGACCTCAAAGCTTGTAAGTGCTATGAGCCGGGACCCTTTTCATATTGCCCGCTATTCCCGGTCACAACATTACCAATCGGTGGAAAAAACAATCTCTTATGAGCGTAACGGGCAAGAGGTATACCGAAAAAAAGACGATTATGACGTGATTTTGACCATCATGGAAGCGGCCTCGGAAGAACAGGCCTCCATAGGCGGGATGGACTATGTATGCCCTGCCTGTGGTGGTATTTCCAAGATTCGGGCCTTGCAGGAAGAAGGCTGCCCCTATTGTGGCAGCCACTTCCTTATGAGTGAACTTTTTCCTAAAGTGAGCAACTATTGGTTCAATAAAAGTGTCAGCATCCCCGAAAAATTTGATTCCGATATGAAAAAATGGATTGGGGGAACCATTTCTGTCGTGGCCCTTAGCTTTTTTATCTACCTCATGTTTGCCGACCGCCGGACCGGCCTGGGCCTTAAAATCCTTAAAGCCCTGCTAGGCGGCGCTTTTGCCGGGGCAATCTGGGGCTATATGCTCTTTTGCGGAAAAATTTTGTTTCGTTTGGGCCGGCTTGCGGTCAGGGGTACTAAGGTGAGCCTGGGGACAAAAAAGGGCAAGGCTAAAATTGATCGATTTTTGTCTCAGTTTGACCCGGCCTTTAATTATGAATATTTCCAAGGGAAAGTCCTATCCCTGGTGCGAAGCATTATCTTGACCGATGACCCGTCCAATCAACCCCAGTATGGGGGAAAGGCCCTGGACCCTGAATTTGAGCGCTACCTGCATATTAACTACGCCGGCGGCATCGGCCTTGACCATGCCCAAGTGAAAAATGGCCGAATAATGGTCAGCTTGGATATATTTCTGCTCAATACGGTGGACGGCGAGCGGGGAATCGAAGAGAGACTGGAAAGGCTCAGGGTGAAGATGGAGCATCTGGCCGCCTTCCGGATTGATCCGGAATTTTCCATCCAGCGGGTCAGCTGCCAGTCTTGCGGCTCTTCCTTCAATGCCTTAAAAGAAAAACACTGCCCCTACTGCGGGACTGCCTACCAGCCGGAAGAAGCGGACTGGCTGGTGACGGAAATAAGTCGTTGAGCCTGTAGAGGGCCGAGCAGCTTGTTGTCTACTGCCGGAGTAGTATTGACGCCGCTTTTATTTACTAAGGGACAAATTCCTTCCTGAAGACATTTAAGCTTTTGGAAAAGGGAGAGTAAAGTTCATTTAAGTAGCTTTAACGTTGGCGTGACGAATTTGTAGGTTTTATAAGAAGATGAAAAAATAGGGAAAGAGCCCAACTTGTACAAAGTACAAGAGCCAAATCTACCAAAAAAAGGAGGCGCTTTCCCTTTTCAAACCTACAACAACTTTACTCCGCCCTAAATACGGTTTTCGTTGTATTATTTTGGGATTTTGATTATACTAAATAAAGTGAAGGAAGGTGATGCTAAGTGTTAACTAATGAATTGATTAAGATGTTCGTTTTAAACGACAATGTTTTGACCAACCAGCTCGCCATTGAAAACGGCTTTGGCAAAAACACCTTAAGTGAAGCCTACAAACGTGGCGATATTGAAAAATTAGCTCACGGTAAATATGCGATGAAAGAGATCTACTTCGATGATATGTATATCAAACAAGCTAGATTTCCTTCTGGTATTTATTCGCATAGGTTTGCACTTTACCTAACCCATTTAACGTCTGTAACCCCTCATTATAGTGATATGACTTTCCCTCGTGGATACAATAATAAAGACCTTCCGCTTTATAATATTCATCCTTACTATATAAAAAAGGAACTTCACAATTTAGGAAAAATTGAAACAAAATCCATTCAAGGAAATCCTATTTACGCTTATGATTTGGAAAGAACGGTTTTAGACTTACTGTATGAAACAGAAGTCAACACGTATACCATTCAAGAGATTGCCGTTGAATATAATAATTTTACCGAAAACGATTGCAGACAGAGTTTAAGTAAGATGGAAGATTACGCAGAAAAAATGAACCGAATGGAAGAGTATAAGAGGTTTCTATGCTTAATTCAAAACAACTAAGCAATTTAATTAAAAAGTATAATATAAAGTACAATATTGAATCGCAAGTGCTGTATTCTCTTTATGGATTAGAACAGCTAATTAAAAAAAATAAGCAATTCAGAATATAGAAATAGTTTCATTGTAAAAGGTGGTTATCTTCTTGCAAGCCTATACGGTTTGGAAAGTCGTGCAACAAAAGACTTAGATTTTACGGTAACTGATTTAGATATTAAAAGTAAAGACTTTGAAGATTTTGTTTCTTTTATAGAAACAAAAGATAACGATGAAAGCTATTTTGAAGTGACCAATTTGAAAGATACCAGATTAGGAAACATTAATAAAGGTTGTTCCTTGTCTATCATTTACCACAATGGCAAGAGTAAATTCCCCCTATCGTTAGATATCAAAAGGAATTTTCTCTGTAATATATGACCTCAAACATATATGTCAAGTGTACTTAACACAGTTAAAAAAAACGGCAAGATAGCAAAGCGGAGTGCCTTGCTTACAAAATGACTCTCATTTATCTCATAAAGAGCCGGACCAGCTTCTGATAAAGTTTGCTCTTGTAGGGCCGGTACCTTATGGGCAGGTCCAGCCAGGTCTTTTTATCAACTATGGACTTGTAGTGGGAAAAGGCGTCAAAGCCGTCTTTGCCGTGGTAAGAGCCCATCCCGCTTTCGCCGACCCCGCCGAAGCCCATTTCGCTTGTGGCCAGGTGGATGACCACATCATTGATGCAGCCTCCCCCGTAGGAGAGCTCGGAAGTGACCCGCCTGATATGGTCTTTATTACTTGAAAAGAGGTAGAGGGCCAGGGGTTTCTCCTTATCTTTCAAGTCGGTAAGGAGCCGGTCAAAATTATCAAAGGTTAGGATGGGCAGAATGGGGCCGAAGATTTCTTCCCCCATGACGGGATCCTCATAGCTTACCCGGTCCAGGACGGTGGGGGCTATTTGCAGGCTGCTTTCATTGACCTCCCCGCCAAAGACCAGCTTGCTTTTATCAATCAAGCCGCAAAGGCGGTGGAAGTGTTTTTCGTTGATAATCTTGCCGTAGTCCTCATTTTCCAGCGGTTTTTCTCCGTATTGCTTTTTAATTTGCTTGACGACTTCGGCCACAAAGCGGTCTTTGATGGAACTTTCGCAAAGGATATAGTCGGGAGCAACACAGGTTTGGCCACAGTTTAAAAACTTACCGAAGACAATTCTTTTGGCGGCCAGCTCAATCTTGGCACTGGCATCCACAATGCAGGGGCTCTTGCCGCCAAGTTCCAAAAGCACAGGGGTTAAGTGGTCGGCTGCCCGGCGCAAAACTTCTTTACCTACAGCCTGGCTGCCGGTAAAGAAGATGAGGTCAAATTTTTGATCCAGCAGGGCGGTGTTTTCCGCCCGGCCGCCGGTTACCAGGGCCACATAATCCGCTTCAAAACAATCGGCGATGATTTTTTGGACCACTCTGCCTGTTGCCGGTGCATAGGCGCTGGGCTTGATAATGGCCGTATTACCGGCAGCTATGGCATTGGTCAGGGGACCAAGGGTTAAGAGCAGGGGGTAGTTCCAGGGGCTCATAATCAGCGTGTTGCCATAGGGTACCGCCTGTTTATAACTGTGCGAGGGAAACTGGGCAAGGGGTGTCCGTACGGTCTTTCTTCGGGCAAAGCGCCGGGTATGCCGGAGCATATAAGAAATTTCGCTTAAGACCAGGCCGGTTTCGCACATATAGCCTTCGAAAGGGCTCTTGCCAAGGTCCTCCCTCAGTGCCTCTTGGATGTCTTTTTCATGTTTTTTGACTGCCGCATACAGCTTCCTCAGCTGGCCGAGACGAAAATCTACCGGAAGGGTTGCCCCGCTTTTGAAGTACTGCCTTTGCCTTTCAAGCAGCTTCTTAATGTCCAAGGTTTGCATTTGCTAACTCCAAGATTCAGTATATTATTGCTAACATATTTCAAGCAGCTTCTTAATGCCTAAGCTTTGTATCCCCTTAGCTCCAATCGGCAATCCGGTAGTAAAAGCTTTCCAGCTCTTCCCGGGTCAGGAGCTTAGGTACGGGAAAGAGGGGGTTGGCCCCCTTTTCTGCCCGCCTGGCCAGCAGGGGGATATCTTCCTTTTTAATACCGGGCAGCTTATCCGGCAGGCCCATACTGGTATTTAACCATCTTATGGCTTTGATTAGTTTAAAGGCCGCCTTTTCCTCGCTGTCCTGTTCCGTGCATACGCCCGCTGCCAGGCCAAGTTCCTTTAATTTCATGTGAATGATTGGCCCATAGGCCTCCAAGACATAAGGCATAATTACGGAGTTGGCAAGGCCGTGAGGGGTGTCGTAGCGGCCGCTGAGGCTATGGGCGATGGCATGGATGTAGCCCACATAGGATTTGGAGAAGGCCAGCCCCGCCTTATAGGCACCCCGGAGCATGTTTTCTCTTGCCTCATGGTTGTCCCCTTCAATATAGGCTATGTGAACATTGCGAAAGATTAGCCGGGTGGCTTCCAGAGCCAGGCGCCTGGTTTCTTTCGTTGTGGATTGGCCGATATAGGCTTCTACGGCATGGGTCAGGGCATCCATACCGGTGCTTGCTGTGAGCTTGGGTGGCAAACTATAGGTAAGGGAGGCATCCAGGACGGTATAGCGGGGAATCAGGGGAAAGCTTATGATGATATGCTTTATCCGCTTTTGCCTGTCGCTGACAACAGTGGCCGGGCTAACTTCACTCCCCGTTCCCGCCGTGGTGGGAATGACCATCAGGGTGGGCAGCCTGCGCCTGACACGAAAGATCCCGGCCATCTTCTCTATGGGTTTTTCCGGATGGGCCACTCTTGCCCCCACAGCCTTGGCGCAGTCTATAGAGGAACCGCCGCCGATAGCTATAATGGCCTGGCTGTTGCTTTGCCGGTAGAGCTCACGGGCCTCTTCCACATTTTCAATGGTGGGATTAGGCTGAGTTTTGTCGTAGATGGTATAGGTGACCCCGTTCTTGGATAGGATTTCTTCAAGCGGCCGGACCAGGCCATTTTCAATGATACCCCGGTCGGTTACAAGTAAAAGGGACTTAATCTTTTCTTTTTGAAAGACCTCTGCCAAGTTGGCGCAAGAGGGAAAAACCTTCGGCTCCCGATAAGGGAAAAAGGGACGGAGCAGGCGGAGGACTGCTTGTACGGTTCGGCAATAGATGGCTTTAAGAAAAAACATTCTCTCCCTGCCTTTCCTCATTATTAGCGATGCTGTCCAGGCGCTTGCTGATCGTGAACAGGCTGCGGTAAAAGAAAAAGAGCTCTTCCCGGCTGACGCCGTGACCAACCTCATCTAAAACCAGGTTAATTTCATGGGAAATCTCTTTTCCTATCTCCCGCCCCTTGTCGGTTAAAGAAAAGGGGCTTCTATAGCGTTTCCCCTGATTTGCCCTGCAGACCAGGTAGCCGTTTTCTTCCAGATAGTTAAGAGAGCGGGAAATGGCCGCCTTGTCCTCCGCGCAGCGTTTACAGAGGTCTGTTGCAGTCAGACCGTCGGTTTTGTATAATTGATAAATGCAGGAAATATGGCCGGCTTTTAGGTCAAAGTCGGTAAATTTCTGACTTATTATCTTACGAATACTCCGCTTGATTCGGTTAAGAAGGGCGGTAAAAGTTTCAAAACGTTCCTGCATGCAAACTGGCTCCTGTTTGTTGATTTATCAACAAGTGAATTGTACTATAGTCCCTCAGCGAAAGCAAAAAGGCAGCCGTTTTTTTTACTTACTCACTTTCTTTCTTTTTAAGCCTTAAGCACCGGCGGCAAATTTCCCTGTAGGCTATTTTTGCTCTTGCCCCGGGCTTAAAGCACAGGTCTTCCGGAAGAAAATGAGCTTTTCCCTCCTTTTTACTCCTTCTTAACAAAATCCCTTGACAAGAAAAAGCAAACAGGCTATATTTCTCTTGTTCTTTCGCACCGTTGCGGCGGTGTGAAAGAGTAAATGAAATAATTAAGTAGAAGAATAATGGAATAACAAAGAAGGCTGAAACGGAATAACAAAGAAGGCTGAAACGGAATAACAAAGAAGGCCGAAACGGAATAACAAAGAAGGCCGAAATGGGACAACAAAGAAGGCCGAAATGGGACAACAAAGAAGGCCGAAATGGGACAACAAAGAAGGCCGAAATGGGACAAAAGCCGGAAAGCATCTTTGAAACAGACCAGCAAGAAAAGAATTTGGACATTTTCTTTGACGCCATACTTTCACTGAAAGATAAAGACGAATGCGACAGGTTTTTCGAGGATATTTTTACCGCCAAGGAACTTATCGACATACCTCAGAGGCTGGAAGTGGCAAGGCTTCTTTTGGCGGACAAGACCTACCAGGAGGTAAGAGACCTGTCCGGGGCGAGCAACTCTACCATTACCAGGGTCAACCGCTGTCTAAAATATGGCCGGGAAGGCTACAAAGAAATTGTGGAGAGGCTTGATAATGTTTAAAAAAGAACTGTTTACTGATAAAGAAATCCTCTCCTTTAAGCTTAGGGAACTATTTTTAAGCCAAGGCTACTCGCTCTACAAGATGAACACCTTCGAGCCCTACAGCTTCTACCTCGAAAACATGGACTTTCTCTCCTCCCAGGACATCCTCTATTTTGCCGATAAAGATGGCACACTTATGGCCCTGAAACCCGATATTACCCTATCCATCATTAAACATTTGGATACGAGCCTGGATATACATAAGCTCTATTACAGCGAAAACGTCTACCGGGTACCCAGGTCAGCGAATAAGTTTCAGGAAATTCTACAGTTCGGTGTAGAGGTCATAGGCCGGCTCTCCGATGAGGATCTATTTAATTTAATCTATTTAGCGGCCAAGTCCCTGCTTATTATCGGTGACAATCCCATCCTCCTCATATCCGACAACAGTATTTTTCAAAAACTGATAGAAAAGGCAGGCCTGGAGAGGCTCCGCGACAAAATATTTTCCGCCTTCCAAAATAAGAATCTCATGCTCTTGGAGGAAATTTTAGAAGCTAATACAAAGGAAAAATATATCCCTGTCTTCTCCGGCCTCCTTTCCCTCTTCCAACCCCTGGACAAGGGGATTAAGGAACTGGAAAGCATCCTCCCGGATGAAATCTTTGACGAAGATATTGACTATCTGAAAAATTTACAGGAATACCTGGCCAAGAGGGATTTACAAACGAATGTATTTCTTGATTTTTCCGTACCGGAAGCTTTGAAGTACTATGACAAAATTAGCTTTGTCGGCCTGGTTCAGGGGGTCTCTTCGGAAATTTTGCGGGGCGGGGAATACAGCAATCTGGTCAAGGCAAAAGAAAAAAGCTATCTGGCATCGGGTTTTGCCATTTACTTGGAAAAATTAAATTTTAAGGGGAGCGAGTCATGAAAGAGGGTCTGAAAATAGCTCTTCCCAAGGGAAGGCTGGGCAACAAGGTCTACGCAGTCTTAAGCAAAATTGGCTACGGCTATGAGGAAATTATGGAAGACAGCCGAAAACTGGTCTTCTATGATGAGGAAAAAGGCAATACCTATTTTCTGGTCAAGCCGTCCGATGTGGCCACCTATGTGGAATATGGTGCGGCCGATATCGGTTTTGTCGGCAAGGATATCCTCTTGGAAAACAAGAGCAATGTTTTTGAACTCTATGACCTGGGTATCGGCAAGTGTAGGATTTGCGTGGCCGGCCAAAGGGATTTTCCCTACCGGGAAAAAAACCATCTCAAGGTGGCCACCATCTTCCCCAATATAAGTAGGGAGTTTTTTCTCAGCTCCGGTAAGACCATCGACCTGATCACCCTCCACGGGTCCATAGAAATAGCTCCTTTGGTTAAGCTTTCCGATGTGATTGTGGATATCGTGGAAACCGGTAATACCCTGAGGGAAAATAATTTGATTGTCTATCAGGAAATCTGCCCTATCAGCACGAGATATATAGCCAACAAGGTCAGTTATACCTATAAATATAAGAAAATCAACGAAATATACGGCCGGCTGAAAAGTTTAAAGGATGAGGAAAATGATAAGGATTAAAAATTTTAGTGACATCAATCTAAAACAAAATGTCTTTGCAGCCCAGGATGCTGAACTTACAGAGTATGTGGCCGGCATCATTGCAGATGTAAGAGAAGGGGGCGACCTTGCCCTCCGCGCCTATACGGCAAAGTTTGACGGGGTGGAGCTAGAGGCCTTTGCTGTTACGGAGGAGGAAATGGAGGAGGCAGTTCGCTCTGTGGAAAAAGACTTTATCGCTGTCCTGGAAGAGGCCGGGGATAATATCTACCAGTTCCACGAAAAACAAAAAAGGGATGACCTGATTATCTTTGACGAGGGGGGCAAGATTCTGGGCCAAAGATACAGCCCCATAGAAAGGGTCGGCCTCTATATACCGGGCGGTACGGCGGCCTATCCCTCTACTGTCCTGATGACGGTCACTCCGGCCAAAATCGCCGGCTGCAAAAAGATCAGCCTGGTTTCTCCGCCGGATAAAGAGGGGAAAATCTCCCCGGTCATCCTGGCGGCCGCAAAGATTGCCGGGGTCGATCGGATTTATAAAGTGGGCGGGGCCCAGGCGATAGCCGCCCTGGCCTATGGAACAGAGAGCATAGAAAGGGTCTATAAGATTGTGGGTCCGGGTAACCGCTATGTGGCCGAGGCCAAAAGACAGGTCTCCGGTATTGTGGGGATCGATATGGTTGCCGGCCCTTCCGAGATTCTTATCATAGCCGAGGCGGGAGCCAATCCCGACTTTATCGCAGCCGACCTCCTCTCCCAGGCCGAGCACGACGTCTTCGCCAGGCCTATCCTCCTAACCACGGATGAAGAGCTGGCGGTCAAAGTCCGGGAAAGAATAGAGGTCATGCTGCCGAGCCTACAAAGACAAGCCATTGCCCGGAGGTCGATTGATGAAGAGGGGCTGATTGTCCTCTGCGCAAGCAAAAAGCAGATGTTTGACTTGGCCAATGAGATTGCCCCGGAACACCTGGAGCTGATGACGAAAAACCCCCTGGCCGATTTAGGCTTGGTGAAGAATGCCGCTTCGGTATTTTTGGGTGAATACACACCGGAGCCCACAGGCGACTATTTTTCCGGGGTCAACCACACCCTCCCGACCTCAGGGACGGCCAAGTTCTCCAACCCCCTGTCAGTGGATGACTTCATCAAAAAAATACAGTTTTCCTACTACAGCAAGGAAGCCCTGGCGAAGGATGCCGGGGCCATCATGTATTTTGCGGAAAAAGAGGGGCTTACAGGCCATGCCCGGAGTATAAAGGAGAGGATAGAATGAGCTTTTTAAATAGCATCTATGCGGGTTTGAAACCCTACACCCCCGGTGAGCAGATTAATGACCCGAGGATTATCAAGCTGAATACCAACGAGAGCCCTTTTGAACCCTCGGAAAAGGCCAAGGCCTATGCCGCGGAAGAAATTGCCAGGTCCCGCCTCTATCCCGACCCGGAAAACCTGGCCCTCACGGCTGCTATTGCCGACTACTACGGGCTGGAGAATGACCGGGTCCTGGCTACGAACGGGTCGGACGAGGTGCTCTACTTTATCTTTGCCGGTTTTTTCACCGGGGAAAAGCCCCTGCTCTTTCCCAATATCAGTTATGGCTTCTACAGGGTCTATGGGGACTTTTGCAAGGTCAAGTACCGGGAGGTCCCCTTAAAGGCCGATTTCAGTATAGATCCGGCCGACTACACGAAGGGCGGGGCCAATGTGATTATCGCCAACCCCAATGCCCCTACGGGGCTTTGTTTAGATCTTGATGATATTGAAAAGATCGTCAAGGCCGACCAAAAATCTTTGGTGGTCATCGATGAGGCCTACGTGGACTTTGGCGGGGAAAGTTGTGTAAAGCTGGTGGACAAGTACGACAACCTTATCGTGGTCCAGACCTTTTCCAAGTCCCGTCAGCTGGCCGGAGCCCGGGTGGGCTTTGCCATCAGCCAGGAGAAAAACATAGGGGATTTGAAGAAGATTAAATATTCGATTAACCCCTACAATGTCAGCCGGGTCTCGGCGGCCCTGGCCAGGGGGGCTATGGAGGACCGGGCGTATTTCGACAAAACAAGGGGAAAAATTATAGCGACCAGGGAGTCTTTTACCGCCTTCCTGCGGGAAAGAGACTTTTTCGTCCTGGATTCCTCGGCTAATTTTGTCTTTACCCGGCATGGAAAAATAAAAGGGAAGGTCCTTTATAAGTGCCTGAAGGAGCGGGGTATTTTGGTCAGGCATTTTGATACGGACCTCCTGACAGACTATGTCCGGATTACGATAGGGAAAAAAGAAGATATGCTGTTCCTGGCAGAAGTACTTGATGATATTTTACAGGAGGTGGACTAGGGATGAGAAAGGCAGATATTTCAAGAAAGACGGGTGAAACCGATATTCAGTTAAGTTTAGCTCTAGATGGCAGCGGCAAGTCCGAGATTGATACGGGAATCGGCTTCTTAAACCATATGCTGGACAGCTTCACCAGGCATGGCCGCTTTGACCTCAGGCTTAAGGCGCTAGGCGATTTAGAGGTGGACTTCCACCACACTACGGAGGATGTAGGGATTGTCCTGGGTGAGGCTTTTGCCCGAGCCCTGGGTGACAAGAGGGGAATCCGGCGCTTCGGGTCTGCTATTATCCCCATGGACGAGGCTTTGGCCCTGGTGGCCCTGGACTTTTCCGGCAGGGAGTGTACGGTTTTTGCAGCGGATTTCAAGACGGAAAAAGTGGGTGATTTTGACACGGAATTGGTGGAGGAATTTTTCCTGGGCTTTGGCCGGGGGGCCAAGTGCAACCTCCATGTCCGGCTGCTCTCCGGAAAAAACAGCCACCATGCCATCGAAAGCATCTTCAAGGCCTTTGCCAAGGCGGCCCAAGCGGCGGTAGCTTCGGAAGGGCATGAGGATATTCCCTCCACAAAGGGGGTGCTCTGATGTATATATTTCCGGCTATCGATTTATATGATTCCAAGGCGGTCCGCCTCTTCAAAGGGGACTACGAGAAGATGACCGTCTACTCCGACCGGCCTTTAGAAATTGTCCGGGACTTTGAAAAGAACGGCATCAGCCATATGCATATGGTGGACCTGGAGGGGGCCAAAAGCGGAGACAACAAGAATTTTAAAATGGTTGAGAAAATCCGGGAAAACTCGGATATCTTCATCCAGCTGGGCGGGGGCATCCGGACTATGGACCAGGCAGAAAGATATCTGGACCTGGGAATTAACCGGATTATCCTGGGTACGGCGGCAATCGAAGACGAGAAGCTGCTGGAAAAGCTGCTGGAGAAATATGAAGAAAGAATTGCTGTAGGCGTCGATGTCATGGAGGGGATGGTCAAGACCCATGGCTGGCGGAAGTCTTCCGGTGTCCGCCTGAAAGATTTCTGTGAACGATTAAGGGCCCTGCATGTCCGGACCATTATCGCTACCGATATTTCCAAGGACGGGGCCATGAGGGGGACTAATATCGCCCTCTATGAAAGGCTCAAAGAGCTGACCGAGGCTGACCTGATTGCTTCCGGCGGGATCCACAATATAGAGGAACTGAAGAAAATCTATGACCTGGACCTCTACGGGGCGATTATCGGCAAGGCTTATTACACCGGCGACATCAAGCTTAGCGAGGCGGTGCAATATGAGAAATAAAAGCATCTATGCCTGCATGGATATCAAGGACGGCCGGGTGGTCAAGGGGGTAAAGTTTTCGGA
>JAMNZB010000034.1 GCA_023622515.1 Bacillota bacterium
AGAAGAAGAAGAGTAAGGAGTTGAAAATGGCAAAAGATAATACACTAAAACAATCAGCAGGTCAGAAGTTACAGGATAAGCTTTGCTTTACCTACGAGAATCAATGGGATTATATAGACACTGAGACAGAAAAAGCTGTCCACGAATTTAGCAAAGAGTACGCCAAAGCTCTTGACTTAGGGAAGACAGAACGTGAATTTCATGATTATACCGTTGAACGCTTAGAAAAAGCCGGTTTTAATAATTTGGATGAGCTGAATCAAGTTAAAGCCGGAGATAAAATCTACCGCACTGTTCACGGAAAAGGCTTGATGGCTGCCGTAGTCGGAGAGGGGGCTATGGAGGATGGCTTACTGATTGTAGGTTCGCACATTGACTCACCAAGACTGGATTTAAAACCTTATTCCTTATACGAGAAAAATGATATGACCTTTTTCAAGACCCATTATTATGGCGGGATAAAAAAATATCATTGGTTATCCACACAGCTGGCTGTTCATGGTGTTGTTTTTACGAAAGATGGTGAAAAAATCCGTATCAATGTCGGTGAAGATGAGAATGATCCTGTTTTTACCATTACAGATATCCTGCCCCATATTGCTAAGAAACAAAGGGAAGCTAAAGCTGAGGAACTGGTTACTGCAGAAATGTTGAATGTTCTCATCGGTTCAAAGCCTCATCCCGACAAAGAAGTAAAAGAGCGCTTTAAACTTGGTCTCTTGGAAGTTCTTCACGAAAAATACGGTATCACAGAGCGCGACTTAGTCACCGGGGAGCTCAGTGTTGTCCCTGCCACCAAGGCACGTGATGTCGGTTTTGACAGAAGTTTTATCGGTGCCTATGGCCATGATGACAGAGTATGCGCCTACACCTCTTTAATGGCTCTTTTAGATGCCAAGCCCGGTCAAAAGACACAAGTCATCTTGCTTACCGATAAAGAAGAAGTTGGTTGTGACGGGAATACAGGCGCCAAATCGAAGCTATACTATTTCGCGTTTAATGAGCTTCATGCCAAACTTTTAGGGCGTGAACCAAATTTATTTGAAACACAGAGAATGTTGGAAAATTCAAAAATGTTGTCTTCAGACGTTACCTCGGCCTATGACCCCGACTTTGATGACGTATTTGAAAAAATGAATACCGCATTCTGCAACTACGGAGTCGGTGTCAGCAAGTATACGGGGAGTGGCGGTAAAGTTGAAACAAGCGATGCTAATGCTGAATATTTCAATGAAGTAACCAGACTCTTTGATGAGCATAAGGTGCCCTGGCAAGCTGGTGTGCTAGGTCGAATCGATGAAGGTGGCGGCGGTACAATCGCCCTCCACTATGCCAATGCCGGTATGAACGTACTTGATGTTGGAGTTCCCTTACTGGCCATGCACTCCTGTTTTGAAGTCTGCAGCAAGCTCGATGTTTATAATACCTACCGCGCCTATAAGGCCTTCTTTGAGTATGCAAAATAGGGAAGGGGAAGAGTTTTGAGTGTCTTAGTGCCTTAGCTGGAAGCTGCAGACAAGTAGAAGAATAGCAAAATTTCAAGAGAGCCGGTAAGCTGAACCGGCTCTCTTTTAATACAAGGCAATCTTTTGCCCTTTATCTTCTAAGTCAAGATTATCTGACTGTTTTCTCAGCATTAATTATTTCATTTGATATCTTCCATATTTTCACCCAGGGCCGCAAAATCCTCTTTAGAATATATGTTCAAAGGATGTTGATCGACTGTATCCTGTAACATCCGGCTTGATACATGGGTATAGATTTCTGTTGTTGCCACACTCTCATGGCCTAATATTTGCTGGAGACTTCGCAAATCAGCTCCGCCATACTGGTACATCAGTGTTGCTGCAGTGTGCCTCAATTTATGGGCTGAATAGCGGCTAGAGTCAAGACCGGCCTCTTGCAAATATTTTTTGACCACATTTTCTACCGCTCTTTGAGATATTCTTCTCCTATTTCTGCTGACAAAAAGTGGCCTCTTATGTTCATTGGCCTCAGGATCATTTTTTGCCGGAATACGCTCCTCAAGATACTCCCTGATGGCTTCTCTTGCCAAGCGATTGAGATATACCGTTCTTTCCTTCCTACCTTTGCCGATAACACGCAAAATATCCCCATTAATATCATTAATATTAATTCCTACCAGTTCAGACAATCTCAAGCCACAAGTTAAGAAGAGGGTGATGATACAATAGTCACGCGAGGCATTAGCGTCATTCGAACTTGCTGCAGCTGCAAGCAACATCCGCGCCTCTTCAATATCTAAAAACTGTGGCAGGCTACGCATTTGCTTAGGTGATTCCAAATCGCTCGTAGGATTTGTCTCCAAGAGATTCACCTTGGCTGTCAGAAAGTAAAAAAATGAGCGTAGGGCGGATACTTTCCGAGAACGGGCAGCCGGTCCCACATCTCTTTCATTGGAAAGCCAAGACAGGAAACGATAGAAATCACTTAATTTAATCTGAGCTAAAATGTTTTCATCAACATAAGAGATATCAATGTCTTCGAAAGCCTCCTCAGCACTTCCTTTTCCCTGGTAGATATGGTACCAGCGAAAGAACATAACAAGGTCATATTGATACTCTTTCAACGTCAAGTCCGACCGTTCTTTTACACCGGAAAAATAGGCTAAAAATTCCTCTAAATAATAAAAACTATCTTTTTTCTGACTCAATATCTCGGCTCCTTATCTCTAATAAAGTATCTTTACTGCCCTTCATTATAGCGGTAATTTACCAGCTATGCTAAAATTAGTTCGTTGTGAATAAAAATACTTTTACAAGATTAAGATTAGCTACGAAGGAGGATTATATGGAAAAAATTGGTGTAGCCGTTATTGGTGCAACAGGATATGTTGGCCAACGCTTTTTAACTTTACTTGATAAGCATCCATTCTTTGAGGTTAAGACACTTGTTGCGAGCGAAAGATCACAAGGGAAGACCTATGGTGAAGCCATGCAGGGACGCTGGAAATTAGATAGCCCTATGCCGGCACAATATAGCGACATGCGCATCAAATCCAGTCGTGATGTCAAAGATTTCTGTAAGGATATCGATATGGCTTTTTGCGCTGTTGACATGAAAAAAGAAGACATCATTTTTCTGGAAGAGGCCATAGCCAGGGAAGAGGTCGTTGTTGTTTCCAATAATTCTGCAAACCGTTTAACCGATGACGTGCCAATTGTTATTCCGGAAATTAATCATGGGCACTTTGCTGTTCTGGAGGCGCAGAAAAAGCGTTTAGGCACAAAGAAAGGTTTTATTGTTGCCAAACCGAATTGTTCTGTTCAAAGTTTTGTTCCGGCTCTTTTTCCCTTGCTTGACTATGGTCTCGACAGCATTATGGTCAGCACCTATCAAGCGGTATCAGGGGCAGGGAAGACGCTGGAAGAATGGCCGGAGATGCTGGGCAATGTCATCCCTAATATTTCCGGAGAAGAAGAAAAAACAGAAAATGAACCTTTGAAAATTTTAGGCTCAGTTGCTGATGGAAAAATTGTAAATTTATCCGGAACCAAGATATCAAGTCAATGTGCGCGAGTAGCTGTACAAGAAGGCCACCTTGCCAATGTCTGGGTGAAATTCCGTCAGAAACCTTCTCGGGATGAAATTTTAAAACGCTGGGCGGAATGTGTTCCGCTTCCCCAAGAACTGAAACTGCCCTTAGCTCCTCAACCATTTTTACACTATTTTGAGGAAATAGATCGTCCACAGTCCAGACTGGATGCCGGTCAAGAAAAGGGCATGGGAATTACGCTGGGGCGCCTGCAAGAAGACGGTATTTTTGATTTTTCCTTCACCTGCCTTTCTGCAAATACGATACGTGGTGCTGCCGGAGGTGCTATACTAACTGCAGAATTATTATATAAGTTAGGATACATTAATCAGGATGAATAAGCTTATGTTTAATTACTCGGACGTACTACAATTAGCCTCAACCCTTGCTTACGGTTTTGTATATTGCGGTTCTGAAACATATCGTTCAGAGGATTCAACAGAGAGAATACTAAAAGCATATGGTTGTGAAAATGTTGAAATATTGGTATTGGCCAACTATTTTACAATAACATTTACCAAAAATGGAGAAAGCTACCATACGCAAAAACGCATTTATTCAAGTTCAAATAATATGCGTAAGTTAGACTTATTAAATACCAAAACCCGTGAAATTGTCGGGGCAAAGCCGGACCCTGTGCAGATGAGGGAAGAGGTGCAGCAAATTATCACAAATGATTTACACACTTTCTGGCAAACTCTTGTGATTACCGGTTTTATAGGTTTTACTTTTACCTTACTTCTCGGGGGGTCTGTCGCAGCAGCCATATATGCCTTTGTTGTTGATTTTATTACAAGGATAATCCTGGAGCCTTTCTACAAGCTGGATACCAACCGACTCTTTGTTAATATGTTCGGTGGCCTTCTTGTTGTTTTACTGGCCTTTCCTTGTAATTATATCGGTATGGGGCATGAACAGGCCATGATTGTTTCCGGATCATTTATGTTCCTTTTCCCCGGCGTATCACTGGTAAACAGTATTCGGGATATAATCGCCAGTGACTATATTGCCGGCTTTACCAAACTGCTTGAAACAATCCTTGTAGCTTTAGGAATTGCTCTGGGCTCCGGTCTTGGTTTGAGCCTAATTAGACATTTAATTTAGGGAAGGGGGAACATATGCTTGGCTTTAAATATTTCACCTTAGGTTTCCTGGCTTCTTTAGGTTTCGCCCTGAAATACGAGTTAAATGATTTGAAAACACTTTTTACAGTAAGTATTGGCGGAGGCATATCCTGGTTTACCTATCGACTCTTTTTCTATGTATTGCATTCCAGCGAGATTATGTCCTATTTTTTTGCGGCAATATTTATGTCCTTATATTCAGAAATTATGGCCAGGGCAGTGAAGAAGCCGGTAACCATTTTTCTTATTGTTGCCATGTTGCCCTTGGTACCGGGACAATCTATTTATGACACCATGAGTTTACTTGTCAGCAATGAACTAGAGCTTGCTCTCAATATGGGCCTTAAGACTTTAGGTATTTCCGGCGCACTGGCCTTAGGCAACTTAGTTGTTTCTACCGGCATTAAATTTTATTTTGGTATCCGGCACGGAAGCAGAAGGTTAATTAAATAAATTTAGCTAAATATATTTTCTTAAAACTTTTGAAGGCATTTACCTAACTTCGCAAAATAACAATTTTGCGAAGTTGGGTCTAGGACAAACAGCTTATTCGTCTGTATCTTATTCGTTAAATTTGCTAATGAAATAACTGGAAATTTTATTAGCAAATATTTGTGCGGATTTTAATTTTGAATGTCTGGAATTGTTGATTGTTAAAATGTTTTTCTTTTTTGTAATGAGAAAATACTTTCCTTTATTCATTTCTATCTGTTATGAAAAAATCGGTGATGCTATCCTCTCCGGTAATTAATTGAAATTCACTAATATTGGAAAAATTAAACAGCTTGCCAATTAACGTACTGATAAGCAAAATTATAATCAAGGTTACCAGTAGCTTGCGCATAATAGCTTGCCGTCTATAGGAAGCAAACTTCCGATCGATGTTATCTGTTGTCGTAAAGGCTGTTAATTTATAAATTTTTGAACCTTTTAAGGCTTCTTGTTGCCAAGGTTCAAGATCGCTGATGCGTTTTTTCTTTGATTTTATTTCTGCAAGATTGGTTGATAATTTTGCGAAGTTCAAAGCTCTTTCTGTCTTTTTTTCTCCTTCTTGATTTATATTTGCAGTCTCTTTAGATTGTCTTCTTTTTGAATTGTTTTTTATGACCTTAGCTGTGTCAAACTTTTTTCCTTTTGATCCTACAGGCTTTTTTCTTCTTGGATTCTCACCGGGCCGGCCTTTTATCGGACCGGGCTTGTCTTGCCTCAACACTTGTTTAGCTGCCGGTACTTGGTCCCTTTTCTCGCGCTGAAACACATCCTGAACCTCTTTTGCCCCTTCAGAAGATTCACGACCAGGACCTTGCCTGACAGGTTTTTTCTGCCTGTTTTTATCATTGTTATCAATCATATTATTACACACACTTTTTCTGATAAATATATTTCTGCCTTGATTATAGCTTATCAATTATGGGCTTTCAATTTATAGTTACCGCTACTATTTCTATAATGCTCTAATTTCCAACTTTCATTAAAAATAAAATCAACTTCCTGATGAGGCTTAATGCTGTAAATAGCCTTTTTGTAAAATAAGGCTTGTTGTCCATTTGTCTCAACAACAATACTTTCCTGATCGAATCCCTTAATAAAACCATGTGTTTCCAGATTATCAAGTGAAGTTAAGGTTATTTTTATATCTTGTTTTCTGCAATGATTAAGAAAAATTTCCTGAATTTTGCTCCCTTCAGATAACTTGTCCCCTTTAGATTTTTTATACCTGTTTTGCATAAACATACTCCTTCTTATGTACTATGAATAGGCATTATTCACAATACTAGTATAGAGCTTTCACAAACGACAAATTTCAAAAATAGCAATTTTTTTGTCGAAAAAAGTCTAAATAAGGATATTTTCCTTTATTGCTGAAGCTTATTGCAAATAAACTCAAACGCTTTATCGAGAGAAGGCTCAGAAATTTTGTAAAAATCATCACGTTTTCGAAACAGGGTGTATTGCCTTTTAGCATAGCGACGCGTTGCACGGGCTAATTTTTCATAGGCCTCTTCCCTGGTCTCCTCCCCCAGCAAATGCGGGTAGATTTCCTTGTAGCCGATAGCTTGGAAGGCTTGAGTCTCTATGAAATTGGGCGTTGAAGCTAGGATTTCTTCCAACTCATTCAACATGCCCTCTTCCAGCATTTGCCAACTTCTTTCATTAATCCGATGATATAGTCTTGCCCTATCAGGCCACAGCACAAATTTTTCGAAATGAAAATCAGGGCCCTTCTCGCGCGAATACGCATAGACTTCAGAACTGGTGAGGCCTGTTTTGCGGTAGACTTCAATAAAGCGAATAATTCGTTTCTCATCTTCCGGATGAATTCTCTTACCGGCCTCAGGATCCAGCCTTTTCAGTTCGCTATGCGCTTCAAGTAAGCCCTTTTCCTGAATTTCTTGACGAATTTTTTCGCGAAATTCCAGGTCAGTTTCTTCCTCAACAAACTGCAAACCATCTACCAAAGCCAAAATATATTGACCGGTTCCTCCGCAAACAATCGGGCACTTCCCTCTATCTATGATGTTACAAATAGTTTTTCTTGCATCGTCGACAAAATGGGATACGCTATACCGTTCAATGGGCTCGCATATGTCATATAAGTGATGGGGGATTCCGGCTTGCTCTTCCAAACTTGCTTTCGCCGTACCAATATCTAAACCCTTATAAATTTGCATTGAATCTGCTGAGATGATTTCACCATCAAGTTTCTTAGCTAACAATAAGGAAAGAGCTGTTTTTCCACTTGCTGTCGGTCCGCTAATAACAATGACTTTTTCTTCTCGTAACAAGGCCATATTCCTCATACTTTCCTGGAAAATAACTTTTCCATCTCATAGCGAGTAATTCGAATAACAACCGGTCTGCCATGGGGGCAATGAAAAGGGTCTTCCAGCGTTAACAAGTCTTGGACCAGTCGCTTCATTTCCTCATAGCTCAGGATGTCATGGGCTTTCACAGCCGCTTTACAGGCTACCGTATGCAAACTCTCTTCAATTTGCCTTTCGCTATCCAAAGAGTGCTCACTAGCCTCCTCAACAATTGAACGGAAGGCTGTTTCAGGACTAAAGGCGTCTTGACTCGGATCCAGGGGAACAGCGCGAACAACAAAAGAATTTTCTGAGAATTTTTCAAAGTGAAAACCCAGTTTTTCTATTTCCTCCCTTTGGGCTAGGGCATTTTCCATCTCAAGTGTGGAAAACCTTAATACTAAAGGTTTCAATAGGAGTTGACTTCTATTTTTAAAAGCACTGTCCTTATGCTTGTTTAGCAATTTTTCAAATAAAATTCGTTCATGGGCTGCATGTTGATCAACCAAGAGAATATCTTCAGCTTCTTCCAGAATCAGATAAGTGTTAAAAGCCTGACCAATTATCCGCGCTTTAGATAGTTGATTTTTATCCTCGGATAGAGGTGTCGAGTCGTCCTGAGACTGCACTGGTTGCCACTCTGTATCTGTGTGAGAGTTAGAAAAATTCTTGATTTCCGAAAAGTAAACGGCTTGATTTACAGGATGAATTCTTTCCTGAAGAGAGCTTTTTAGTGCAGCATTCCCTTTTATATTTTCTTGAAGTTCAAGCCCGGAAGCTAGTTTGCCGCCTGCAGATAAGGTCGATTTTTCTTCCGTCTCTTGCAAAGTTGCTTCTTCTTGTATTCTCCTAAGATTCTCTTCTTCAAGCGCTACTTCTTGTCCGCCATCATGGTATCGGATGGTCATTTGCTTGTTAGGGAAAGACAAATCTTCTTTTCTTCCTGCTTCCTGTGAGAGGGGTAAAGATGTTCCGCTTTCTGTACTCAAAGATTTAATTCGCGTGTTTTCCTCCAGAACATTTTTTATGGAGTGGTAGGCCGCTCTAAAAATTTTTTGCTCATCGGAAAAGCGAACTTCTGTTTTTTGTGGGTGCACATTAACATCAATCTCATGATTAGCTACTTCCAGCAAAAGGACCAGCTCAGGAAATTGTCCTTTAACAAAGTGTCCCTGAATGGCTCGGTCTACAGCTGACCGTAAAAGCACCGATTGAATGACCCGCTTGTTGACAATAAAAATTTGTCTGGAGCGGTTTTTTCGATAATGAGAACTTTTACTGACAAAACCTGTAACTTTAACATTCTCAAAGACGCTTTCTATCGGCAAGGCTGAATCAGCGGAAGCCTGACCCCAAATAGTGTAAAGTACAGAGATTAACTGCCCATCTCCGGGAGTCAAAATAATTTCTCTTCCGTCTTTTTTAAAGGAAAATGAAATATCCGGTCTTGTAAAGCTATAACGTTCAACTAAATCCTGGACATAGGCAGCTTCTGTACTATCTCTTTTTAAAAACTTATACCTTGCCGGTGTGTTAAAAAACAATTGGCTAACCTCGAATATCGTTCCTTTGGCTGCATGTGTACTCCCCTCGTCAAGAAGCTTTCCTGCTTCAAGCTGAAGAGTAAAGGCCCTATCATCCTCTTCCCTTCTCGTAATAAGCTTCACGCAAGAAACCGCAGCAATGCTAGCCAAGGCCTCTCCTCTAAAACCCATTGAAGTAATGTGCTCAAGATCACGTAAATTGCGAATTTTGCTTGTAGCATGGCGTTCAAAGGCAAGTTTGGCATCTTCTGTTGACATACCGCTGCCATTATCTGCAACCCGAATTAATTTAATACCGCCTTGCTCAATATCAATACTTATTCTGCTGGCACCGGCATCGATAGCATTTTCAATTAATTCTTTTACAACGGAAGCCGGGCGCTCTATTACTTCGCCGGCAGCAATACCGTTTGCTGTATGGGAATCTAAAATTCTAATCATACTATAGTCTCACCTTTCTTTACTTTGTCTTGCAAGTCAGCAAGCTCAGCAAGTGCATCCAGAGGCCGTAGCATATTTAAATCCAACTCCGCAATTCTTTTAATAATTTCATCACCGAATTGCCACTGCCTTGCCGCAGAAAACAAATCAATTTGCCCCTCCATGGGCCTTGATGAATTTTTAATCTTTAGCCTTTTCCCTTGATTTTCTTCTTCTAACATATGCAAAATTTCTCTTGAACGTATAATCAAAGAGTCAGGCACATCAGCGAGTTTAGCCACCTCAATACCATAACTGTGATTGGCCCCACCTTCTTTTACAAGATGGACAAAGCGCAATTCATTATTTTCTAAAACAATATCCACATGCGCGTTGAAGACCCCTTCAACAGAACCTGCAAGTTCTGTTAACTCATGGTAGTGTGTTGCAAACATGGTCCGGCAACCTATATAGTTGGCATTCGCGACATGCTCAATAACGGCCCAAGCAATGCTGAGCCCATCCCAAGTACTTGTTCCGCGGCCGATTTCATCTAAAATCAAGAGGCTGCGTGAACTGGCTTCGCGTATAATTTGCGAAACCTCTGTCATTTCTATCATAAAAGTGGATTTTCCCGTTGCCAGGTCATCAGAGGCACCTATTCGTGTAAATATGCGGTCACACAAACCGATGACAGCCAAAGAGGCCGGTACAAAAAGACCCGCTTGAGCCATGATAACGATAAGGGCAACTTGCCTCATATAGGTTGATTTACCGGCCATGTTCGGCCCGGTCAAAATCATGAGACGGTAATCAGCTGTATCGAGATAGACATCATTTGCTACAAACTCTCCTTGCGGCAGAATTCTTTCTACAACAGGGTGCCTTCCTTGTTCAATCTCAAGGATTGGAGTAGCCACCATGCGGGGGCAAGTATAATTCCTCTTTTCAGCAAGGTCTGCTTGAGAAGCAAAAAGATCAATAAGGGCTAAAAGTTTTGCATTATTGCGTAGGATGGATACATAAGTAGCGAGTTTGGCACGCAGGTTGACAAATAATTCTTGTTCTAAGATCAGCATCTTCTGCTCGGCCCCTAAAATCCGCTCCTCCATTTCTTTCAGTTCATCTGTATAGAATCTTTCAGCATTTACTAAAGTTTGCCTTCTTTGATAATGTTCGGGTACCTGGTCTAAATAGGACTTGCTAATCTCAATAGAGTAGCCAAAAACACGATTATATTTTAATTTTAATGATTTAATGCCTGTTTTCTCTTTTTCCTGTCTTTCAAATTCAAGAAGCCATTCATTACCGTTCCTACTGGCAAGGCGCAAAGCATCCAACTCAGGATAGGCCCCGTCCCGAAAGATATCTCCTTCTGTTATTTTGACCGGAAGTTCATCATTGAGGCTAGCGAGCAGTTCGCTTGTTATTTCTTCTAAGGGATCAAGTTGCCTAGCTAAGTCCGACAAAGCAGGATTATTAAATTCATACAAGTAACCCTGGAGCATTGGGATTCTTGCTTGAATATTGGCAATGGCAGCCAAGTCTCTAGGGTTAGCCGAAAGTAAGGCTAATCGTCCTGTTAGGCGTTCAAGATCATAGATTGTCCGCAATTCTTTACGCAGATTTGAGCGCAAAATAAAAGAACTTTGAAAGGCCTTAATGCAATTTTGTCGCCATTCAATTTCTTTAAGATCCATAAGGGGCTGGCTGATAAAACTATGCAATAATCTTGAGCCCATACTTGTTTCACAATTGTCGATTGCCCACAAGAGACTACCCCTTCTTTCTCTTGTCCGAAGTGTTTCTGTAATTTCTAAATGCCGCCTTGCAGTCTGATCCAGTATCATGAACTCTTCCATTCGGTATGGCTGTATAGCAGGGAGTTCCTTGGGCAAAACGAAGGCGTTCTCCTCCAGATAAGTTAACAAGCCCGCTGTAGCGGAAGCCCATAAGAAATCATCCTGCTCAAGACTTAGCCCATAGTGGGCTCTTTTTTCCTGAGAAAAGGCCTTGTCATCTAGTAATGACAAGTTAATATTTCTATCTTTTAAGTAGTCCTTACCAGCCGACGACTCCGCAAACTGTTGATTGGCAACGATTTCCAGGGGTTTAATTCGTTCCAGCTCATTAAGTAGTTTGGCATGGGAATTGCCGGTAATAATCTCACTGGCCGAAAATTTGCTTGCCGAAATATCCGCATAGGCTATTCCGTAATAACAATCCATCTTAAAAATAGCGGCAATATGGTGGTAATTCAAGGCATCCAGATTATCCGGATTCGTGATTGTTCCGGGGCTGATAACCCGAACTACTTCCCTCCTAACAAGCCCCTTTGCCTCTTCCGGGTTTTCTACTTGCTCGCAGATGGCCACTTTATGGCCGGCCTCAACCAGTCTGCTGATATAGGATTCCGAGGCATGATGAGGAACACCACACATAGGGGCCCTTTGCTCTTGACCACAATCTCTTTTGGTTAAGGCAATCCCTAAGATTTTAGCTGCTAAGACAGCATCATCAAAAAACAACTCATAAAAGTCTCCAAGACGGAAAAATAAAAAAGCATCTTGATACTTTTTTTTCTCAGAAACATATTGCTGCATCATAGGTGTCAGGTCTTCAAAAACAAGATCTTCGTACAGTAGTTGTTTTTCCTCATTATTCAATGTGTTCTGCCTCCAGTGAAAATGTTCTCGCCCCTGTTATTTTAACCTCAATAAACTTGCCTTCAAAATACTCGCTATTTAAGTCACCGTTTTCAAGGAAAGCTTCTTCAGGAAAACATAGCTTGTTGGGAATACGAATATTGATTAGATGAAATTCCGAATCTCGTCCGGTTAGAACGGTCGGATCGTTCTTGGAAGTTCCTTCCAACAATACCAAACGTTTCGCTCCCAGCAAAGTTTGATGCCCTTCCTCTGAATAGCCATTCAGTTTCTCTATAAGACGGTCAAATCGCTCATGCTGAACCGTTGCGGGGATTTGCGGCCTAGCTGCTGCCGGGGTTCCGGGCCTTGCTGAATAAATAAAACTAAAAGCGCCGGAAAATTTCACTCTATCTACTAAATCAAGAGTATCCTTAAAATCTTCTTCCGTTTCCCCCGGAAAGCCCACCATAATATCTGTCGTTATCGCGATTTTCGGTCTAACCTTACGAACTTCATCAACAATATCTAAATAGTGCTTAATCGTATAATGACGATTCATTGCCATTAATGTCCTGTCGCTCCCAGACTGTACCGGCAAATGGAGGTGGTTCTCCACCTGGGGTACAGCAGCAAGGCAGGCTAGCATTTCCCCATCAAAATCACGAGGATGGGAACTCATATAGCGAATGGATTTAATTCCCTCAACAGAAGCAAGGGCAGCCAGGAGCTTTGGAAAAGTATCGATTTCTTCCAAGGTGAAATTACCCTGAGCTATTCTCTTCATCCCGGTTAAATCTGCCTCAGTAAAGGAGAGCGTTGCTAACTCTTTTTTTCTGCCCCCCTGCAAATCAAAACCCCAGGCATTAACATTTTGCCCCAGGAGTAAAACTTCAGGGATACCGCTCGCGGCAATCTCCTTACATTCTGCAAGAATGTCTTTGGCCAATCTGCTCCTTTCACGCTTTCTTGCACTCGGTACAACACAGTAACTACAAAAATTATTGCAACCAAACATGATGGAAACGAGGGCTCTGAACTTGCGCTCGCGCACAAGAGGAATCGCTTCACAGATAATATTGCCACTATGGATTTCATTAATTTTTATCTTTTGGCAATACACGCCGTGGAGAAATTCTTCCAAGCGATGTATATCTTGCGGTCCAAAAAGCATATTGACATAGGGAAAACTCCGGCCAATTTTTTTGTTTTGCTCCCTTTGGGTAGGCAAACAACCGCAGACCCCTACCACTAAAGAGGCCTTATCTTTCTTCAAAGACTTTAGCTTTCCGAGGTGGCCATAGAGCCTTGTGTCGGCGTTTTCCCGTATACTGCAGGTATTAATCAGGACCAAATCCGCCTCTTCATAGGAAGCGGCCTCTACAAAAGCTAAGTTTAATAAGATTCCTTTAATCTTTTCGCTATCATTCTCATTTTGCTGGCAGCCAAATGTTTGCAAGAAAAAATAGAGTGGCCTTCCCTTTTGTGAACATAAGCGGGACAGTTCCCTTCTGAGTTCTATTTGTTTTTTATCATCAGGATTATATGATATTCTCTCAATTTGGTATGTCTTCATGTTTCCATTTTATCATAAAAGTGAAGGAGCAAAGCTTTACAGTAATAGACTTTCGATTTATGATTAAAAAGTAATTCTAAAATTTAAAAGGCCTGACGTGTATTGGCTTTAGGAGATAAATTTTTGGAAAATATGAATAAGCAAACAGAGATAAAAAGCACCAAAAAGTCGCTATGGGTATTCTTTTGGGCCTGTCTGAAAATAAGTGCCTTTACCTTTGGTGGAGGCCATGTTATTGTTCCCCTCCAGAAGAGAAAATTCTGTGATGAGCTACAGTGGATTGAGGAGGATAAAATCCTCGATCTTGTTTCGATTGGCCAATCTGCCCCCGGCTCTATAGCCATCAATGCATCCGCCATGATGGGAAATTATCTTTTCGGAGCAAAAGGGGTGATTACAGCTGTTGTTGCTTCAATCATACCGCCACTTGTCATTTTATCGGTTATCTCTTCTTTCTACCATGCCTTTGCTTCAAGCCGGATTGCCCGAGCTGTTTTGCGCGGAATGCAAGCAGCGGTTTCTGCCCTCCTGGCTTATACAGTTATAAATATGACTGTAAATCTTTTAAAATTGAAATCCGTTTATTTAACGGCTGTATTCTTACTCTGTCTTGGGCTCCTCTTGTTTACCGCAATTAACGTGGTTTTTGTTATCCTTATAGCCGCTCTGCTTGCCCTTGTATTTTACGGCATTGATAGTTCGATAGAGAGGGGCCATTAAGTAAATGATTTATTTAGAATTGTTTTGGAGCTTTTTCCAAATAGGTCTTTTCAGTTTTGGTGGAGGCTATGCTGCTATTCTGCTAATTAGCGAGCAAGTAGTAAATCAGAAGGCGTGGATAAGCACAGAAGCTTTCAGCGATCTTGTTACAATTTCACAAATGACACCGGGGCCCATTGCCATCAATGCAGCGTCCTTTGTGGGCATTCAGGTTGCCGGAATTCCCGGAGCCATTGTTGCTAGTCTTGGCAATGTTTTCCCCTGCGTGATTATTGTTCTACTACTCAGTAAACTATATATAAAATATAAAGAGTTAGCTCTGGCAAAAACAATCTTGAAAGGCTTGCGACCGGCAATTATTGCCTTGATTGCTTCAGCAGCACTCAGCCTCACCCGGGAGGCCTTGCTTGTCAATCCAAGTATCGCCCACAGCCGTAGTAATATTGGTTCATTCAACTTCTTTTCAATAATTCTGTTTGTAATTTCTTTATATCTTTATAAGCGCTTTAGAAAAATTGACCCTATTGCTATTATGTTAATAATGGGGGTCATCGGCGGTATTGGATTTTATTTCTTCAATTTATAAAATTTTGATTGGGCACAAAATCTTTAAACCTTTCTTTATGGCGCCCGGAATTACTAGCTGCTTTATGCTTTCAATCTTAGACAATTTTTTAAAATCTTGCTGTTTTATTCGGAAAGAGAAAACGTTTTATATACCAAGATTTTTTACCCATTAGCTGAATTAGATTTTCCTCAATCACCCGATAATATTCGAAAATGCCGGACAGTTCAAAATCACTAAGCTTTTGTTCAGCGTAAAAAGACTTTTCAAAAGCAATAAAGCAAGGGTAAGAACCGAAACGTTTTCCATCTTCAAAACTTTGGTCCAAAAGGATGAAACGCTGTTGAAGGGTCTTGCTGATAGGAAAAGTTTGGTCAGTCAACTCATACATAGCTTTGATGTCTTCCCAAATTTGCAAAAGCAAGTCTTTCTCCCCTCTTATCTCTAATAGGCCAAAAAGGTGTTCCGGATCATGTCTCTTCTGATACTGCTTCTTAGAATAACGATAATACAGGTAGAGCAGTAAGAAAAGAAGGATAAAGCCGGCCAGGGTTAAGAGAAGCTTCTTAAAAAGCGGCGAAATTCTAAAGGGGGGTTTACTTACTTCTTCCTGAGGACTGCTTGGGGGTGTCGGCCTCTCCTCGCTAGGGGCAGGAGGTGTAGGAGCCGGTGTCTCACTGGGCGGCGTAGTTTCGGGACTTGTTTCCGTAGGAGGCGGCGTTGGCTCTATTTCAGATGGCGGAGTTGTCTCCGGTGTTCTGTCATCCAAAGAATCATCATTCGTGATACCGGCGAGTACTTCAGCCGGAGTTGCGTCAAAGGGATACCAGCCGAGAGCTTCAAATTTAACTTCAATCCAAGCATGAGCGGAGTCACTTAACACATCTCGCAAGAAGTTCGCATCGTTACTTAGTACATTATCGTCAACAGAAGGGACAACAAAACCTTCAACATATCTGGCGTGAATACCGGCTTCTCTTGCCAACAGGGCATAGGCTGTTGAAAAGTATGTACAATAGCCTTCTTTTGTGCGCAAAAAACCTTCCAGGAAGTCTTCGCCGGAATCCGGAAAAGCGACATCGGTTGTATAAGTATAATACGCCTTTAAATGTGCTTCTATAGCCTTTAATTGTTGAATTTTTGCAAGATCCGATTGGGCCTCCCTATCGTAGACTATGGCGGCAAGTCCGGGATCATGCTTACGTACCATCGGCTCATATTGCCCGGAAGGAGTAAAACGAGCTAAAGATAAGCTGCCTTTTTCCAACTCGCTTTCAATTAATGAGAACTTTGCATCGGCATTAAGTTCTTTGGGAATCCAGCCTTCAACGGAATAGGGATGTGTAATTTCCAAGCCGGCATAAATTTGGCCCCCTTCGTTATAGTAGAGAACTTGCTCTTCTTGCTCGGGCAGCAAAATTTTTGTCGGTTTTCCTCCGTTAAAAATAACTTGGATGGGGACTTGTATAGGACGTATTATGATAGTGGAGTAATCATACAAGGCCTTTAGGCTATTTTCCCCATCTTTCATGACAGTAGGATAACCGAAGGTTTTCGCTTGCACACCGTGGCTGCTCTCATTATCAAAAATATAGTTGGGTTCCATTTCCTGACCGCGCCATGCTGAACCGGTATATTCTTCAGAAACCGCCCCTCTCAGCCTCAGGGCAGTTTGCGGGCCGGTAATTTGCATGAAGAGTTCTTGGGTTAAATTGAGGGGTCCCCCCAAGGTTTGCGTCATAGGATAATAACCTGCATCACGCAAACTGAATTCGAAATAGTTTACAATCTCGGGGGATTCAAGACGTTTCTGAATTTGCCTAATCCGATCCTTCAAATTTTTATTTTGGAAAAAATCTATCGGTAAAAATGATTGAAGGATAAAGGCCGCCAGCAAAATCAGAATGCTTACAAAAAGCGGTGGAAATTTAAAAAATTTCTTCTTTTGCAGTAATTTTCCCTCACGGCTAAAAACATAGGCAAGAATAAAAGCGCAGACCATTAAGGCAAGTACTGTTGTCGGGTTTTCAGCAACGTCTCCACTTCCGCCAAAGAAGGGCAAGAGCATAAAAAATCCAAGGAAGAAGGGTAAGGGCTTATGCCATATAAAGAAAAAGGCAACCCCTGCAGCAAGTATGGCAATCAAGAAAATATAGTTATCCGGGCGGATGACCCCCTCCTGTGTGCTCTCAAAACTCCAAAGAAAGCTATCACGAATGTCAATAATAAGTCCCTGAAGATTTTCTTGGATTCTGATGAAAAAGGGCGAGCTGAGCACAAAAGATAATAAGCTGACAATGGCTGTTCCTAAGGCAAGAATTCCCGCTACAAGGGGAAAAGATACCAGCAGAAAGACAAGCAGCATAACAGCGCTATGTAGGCCAAGATGGTAAAGCAGGTCAAATTCCAGACCGACATTCAAAAGGAAAACATAGGACCATGCGAGAGAAAAAAGCAAGGCAAAGGGAAAGCTGAATAAGGCATCCAAGAAATAATTTCTTGTAAACAAGCGCCCTGCCGGGGACTCTTGGCTACTTTGACGTTGTAATAAGAGGCGCATTAGAATCCCTCCCTTCTTCGCTTTTCTGCTTGACGGAATTGTCTATTTAAAGAAATCCGTATGCCGGCAGCGGAAAGTCTCTCTATTAAAGGCCGCCATTCTCGCGGAGGGTTACTCGCCGGCGAAATTAGACGTAAGAGTATGCCTTGGGCATAAGCGGCTAAGATTAATAATTCCGTAACGATTTCCGGGGTTAGTTCATGAGAAAATACGCAGTAAAAGCGCGAAGCACTATCGAGAGATTCTTCCATCAGCTGGCGGCTAAAGGGGATAATCTGCTTATAGTCAAGGGCGGCAAGAGACATGCGCAAAAATTCATATTCTCCTAAATCCTTGGCAACGACAAGATCAGGCCAGGGGCGCCGAATTTGCACCTTTATGATGAAGTCTTGATTAAGAAAAGACTGGGCTGCCTCCGATACATTATCTAATAACAAGTCGCGTAAAATTAGGTCACGCTCGCTAGTCGGCTGTTTAAAATCAATATTCGGCAGGTTAAAAAGGAAGGATAATTCATTTTCATCTGCTTTTTCATATTGTTTAACCATCCAAGATTGCATTCGCGAGGAAATTTTCCAATGAATATTGCGCCTATGGTCACCGGTTTGCATTTTTCGCACAAGGTCAATTTCATCCAGATTATGTTCACTTTTCTTTGATATGGACTCTCCACCTTCCATATAAGCTCTACTCTCATCTTTATCTAAAATAGAAATTAGACTCCTTGGCAGAACATAAACAGGTGAAAATTTTTCCGTTTCAAAATGAATCAGCTTAAAAGAGAAGAATCCCAGGGGGTCTATAATTCTAAGTTCAAACAGCTGGGGACGGAGTGGACCGGTATGCCTGGCTTCAAGCTGTAGGGCCAAACGTATTTCTTCATTTGCGGCAATGCTAAAGGGCGAAAGTTGCTCTGTTATACTTTCTGAACTCTCCTTATAGCTGCCATACAGGGTTGTTTTTGCAAAGAAAAAATTGGAGTGCAAAGAGAAAAACCAGGTCGCAAGCTCCCCCCTTTCCACATAGCTGTTCCCTGCTTCTAATTGACAGCGTATTCTTCGGCGATAAATGAATAAACTGAAAAACGAGAAGAGTGGGAGAAAAAAGAAAAATAGCAGCAAAAAATTAAGCCAAACCCAAGTCCCGAAATGGGAAATGAGCCAGCTTATACAAGCAAAAAGAAGCCAATAAAAAAAACGAGGTCGAAAAATCATGATTCCGGTACTTGCGTTCTATCAATTACATCTCTGACAACATCACCGGCCGTAACCTGTTTTAAGCGACTTTCCGGACGCATACTAATTCTGTGCGATAAAACGCTATTTGCCATAATTTGCACATCATCAGGACGGACGTAGTTCCTACCGCGAATCAGGGCTCTTGCTTTAGAGGCCTGCATAAGCATCCTGGAAGCACGCGGACTGGCCCCAATTTTCACATCAGGGTGACGTCTTGTAGCTGCCGTCACACTGGCAATATAAAACTTCACGGAATCCGAGCAATGCACAAGTCTGGCTTGGTCACGCATCCACAGAACTTCGTTTGCTCCTGCTACCGGCGAAACATTTTCTAAGGGGTCTTCTTGATCATAAAGGTGCAGAATCATCACTTCTTCATCAATCGTGGGATAACCCAGATTAATTTTCAACATAAATCGGTCTAATTGAGCCTCCGGCAGAGGATAGGTTCCGACTTGTTCGACCGGATTCTGTGTGGCCAGCACCATAAAAGGTTGTGGCAGCAAGTAGGTAACACCGTCAACAGTTACTTGACTTTCCTGCATAACTTCCAATAATGCCGATTGTGTTTTAGGAGATGTTCTGTTGATTTCATCGGCTAGAACAATCTGACTCATCACAGCCCCGGGTTGAAATTCAAATTCATTACTTTTCTGGTTATATAGATTAAAACCGGTTATATCAGAAGGCATTAAGTCCGGTGTGAATTGGATTCTTTTAAAGCTTAAATTCAAAGACTTCGCAAGACTAGATACAAGAGTTGTCTTACCTATTCCCGGCACGTCCTCAATGAGTACATGGCCGCCGGCTGCTATAGCAATGAGCAGCTCCTCAATAACATGCCCCTTACCAATCATTACCCGATTGATGCTGGCTTCAATTTGCTCACAGAGTTGCTTAAATCTAGCTGCGTTTACATTCATATTATTTCTCCACAGATTTCTATATTATTATCTTTAGTCCAAGTTAATGTTGCCCATTTTTTCAGACTTCAGGAAGGCTGCAATGCCTTCCTTTTTATCAAAGCTCACATAGTTGCCCCTCAAAGCCTCAACTTTTGCCATCTGAGAACGCCTCTCGAGTGGTCTTAGGGCAATTGTATATATTGCGTCAGTTTCTTCATACTGTAAAAGTAGAAGTAAGCCGTTAAATGAAAAGCGTGTACTCTCGTTGATGTAATTAATTATAGTGCTTAAGTGTATACTAAAATCATGAGGAATGTCAGTGCAATTAAATTTATGCTTCAAATAATTAACATTTAAGGCATCCAGGTAGACAATTTTATAGTTATCTCTCAGACATCGGCCGGTCGAACCGGAAAAGGATGCAAACTCCACTCGGCCATCCGAAAAAACTAATAAATGAACTTCTTGCATGTGAGCAAGTCCCAGGCCTTGAATGTGGGCAAAGGACTCGACATATGCAGCACCTGTCCTCTTTTTTATCAGCTGGTTCTTTTTCCTTAACTCGTAGCCGGAGGCAAGGTCGGCAATAATAATGGCCAAACCCAAGCCAATGCAAAGTAGTAAAAGGATAGGTTTTAGGCTACCTAAAATAAGCAAGACGAATGAAAATAGGATGAACAGGATTCCTATGAGCACTTTACATCACCTAAGAACATCTTACAACAAATTTAGTTGCCGAAATCGTTCTACACGTTCCGCTGTTTTCGCATCTCTGGCTTCCTCTTCAGCTAAAAAACTTGGATTATTATTGAGAAAATCCAACATAAAACGGTCAGGATTCTCATAAAAAGCCAATAATTGCTTTTCTTGTTCTTCATCAATTTTCCCAAGTTGCTTTGCGAGGGAGAAAAAGTCCGGTTCTATATTGATTAGTGAAAAAAGAGCTATTCCTTGTTCCGCCAAGGCCTCTTTACCTCCTTGTTTTCTATCGATTACAACAACACTTTCTGTGATTTGTACCCCGGAATTTTCTAAGGCCGGAAGCCACGCACGAAAATAACTTGAGGCTTCTGTAACAAGGTCAGCTATATGGACCACTTTCTTTCCTAGAAAATCGTCTGTTTTTACCGCACGGGAGTGGGAAAAACCACATGTGCTGTGATACATGGACCCGTCCTTCAAGATACTTAAATGTTCTTTGCCTAACTTTTCTGCAACAGCATAGGAAAAGAAGTAGTCACGTCTGGCACCACCGGAAATATAGTCAAACTCGAAAGCAGAGCAAATACGGCTTAGTTCATCAATAACTCCCCGATAGGATTCACAAGTATTATACTTTTGTATACACGCGGAGCCTATAATTCTCGGAAGAGCTAAGGGATATTTTAGAGTGTAGTCAATAGATGTTAGTAAAGCAGCGGCTTCCTTTTCATTCTCAAACAAAAAGTGTGTGTTTATGTAGTAAGGGCCGAATTTCCCTGATGTGTACCAGAAAGGCGCCTTAGGATCGCTAACGCGAAAGGCCTCTGTAGTAAACAGTTGTTCAATTAATTCCGCTTTGTTGTCCATATTTCCTCCACCACTTGTTCGCTATAAACTTTCACCCCATTATAATGAAGGGCCTATAATGAGTCACGGTTTTTTTAAAAAATTGTCTACTTGCTCAATTGTTCCAATATTCTAGGGAGCCAATCCATGCATCTAAAGAAAAAATACCCAGTTTTCTTGACAAAAGATCTAATTCCTCAAGAATTTCCGTAATGATATAGGGGCGGGAAAAGTTAGCACTACCAATTTGTACACAACGGGCTCCGGCCAACATAAATTCTAAAACATCCTTAGCCGATTGGATACCCCCTAGCCCGATAACCGGTATGTTTACGGTCCGAAATACCTCAGCAACCATGCGTAAGGCAATTGGTTTAATGCAAGGGCCTGACAGACCGCCTGTATTATTCCTAAGGACAGGTCTTCTTGTTTGTACATCAACTTGCATGGCAAGGAAAGTATTCACTAAAGAAACCGCATCTGCCTTTGCCTCCTCCGCAGCCTTAGCGCAAACTTTAATATCCGTTACGTTAGGTGTTAATTTGGCTATCAAGGGAATGTCACTGACCCTTTTACAAGACTCTATGGTCCTAAAGATTAAGTCAGGGTCCGTCCCCATGGCCATGCCCCCATGCTTTACATTCGGACAGGAAAGATTTATTTCAATAGCAAAAATACCAATATCTTGTAGCTTGCTGCATAACTCCACATACTCTTCAATAGTGTTGCCTGAAACATTGATAATTGGTGCAGGATGCTTTTCCAGCATAAAGGGCAATTCCTTCTTTTTAAACGCTTCAATTCCCGGATTCTGTAGTCCAACACTATTCAGCATCCCTGAACTGGTCTCACAGACACGGGGACTTGGATTGCCTAATCTGGCTTCCAGGGTCACGGCCGTCGAGACTAAGGCCCCCCATTGTGTAATGTCTTGGTAACTGCTCGCTTCCTCGCCAAAAGCAAAGCATCCTGAGGCTGTCATGATAGGGTTTTTTAAAGTTTTTCCAAATAATTCAATTGAAAAATCCATACCGCACTCCTTATAAAATTAACCTTGAAGCCTCAAAAACAGGGCCATCTACGCAACAACGCACCCGATCAAGTTCGCCTTGATCATTAATAATATCAACAACACATCCCGTGCATAAACCGAGCCCGCAAGCCATATTTTCTTCTAACGACAGTTGGCAAGAGAGCTTATTTTCTTCAGCATACTTTTTGACATAGGCTAAAAGAGGTTTGGGGCCACAGGCAATAAGCAGTGTATTTTTTTTCAGTTGCTCAGGAGGAAAAAAGTGTTTTAGACAGCTGCCGGCATGTCCGTGAAAATCTAAACCACCGTGATCAGAGCTGAAAAACACATTCACATCCAGAGCCTCAAATAGCCCACGGGGAAAGGCCTCCTCTTCAGAGCGAAACCCACAAATCAAACTCGCATCAATACCTTTTTTATTGCAACGATTGATTGCTTCATAGAGAGGAAATATTCCACTGCCGCCACCGACAGCTATAACTGTATCGAAAGAGTCTAAACAAAAGCCATTTCCTAAGGGGCCAAGAATACGAACCTTCTGACCCAAGCTGAGACTAGCCAGATAACCTGAGCTTTTTCCAACAATCTTTACCCCAACATTTATACTTCCCTTTACCGAATCTTGTGACATGAGCCCAAAGGGGCGGAGAATATAGCCTCCACAATCAATTTCCATAAACTGCCCTGCTTGAAAGGCTCCTGCCAACTCGGGAATATGCAAAGTGAGAATATTCGTATCTTGTGAGATAGGTGTGTTTTCGATGAGAGTCCCCACAAACTCAATTTTTTTCATCTTTGAGTGCCTCCAACAAATCTTTTTTCATTTCAATAGCTGCATCACGGCTTGCTTTAGCAAAGTCTCTTTCCGGATAGTTAAATCTCTGATAAGCCAGCATCAAACTCCGAGAGGCGTTAACCAAGCCCCCTTTGCCGTCTTTAAATCCGGCAACAGCATCTTTAGCGGAGCCGCCTTGAGCACCGTAACCGGGAATTAAAAAAATCTGCCGAGGCATGCGCTCCCTCAACTCTTGAGCCTGCAAAGGCCAAGTAGCCCCTACGACTGCACCAAGAGAAGAAAAGCCGCAAGCTTCGTCATAAAAAGCATCCCCCCACTTGGCTACTAAGTCTGCCGTTGCTTGGTAAATCGTCCTACCATCTTGCAACTCTAAGTCTTGCAAGTCACCGGCAGAGGGATTTGAGGTGCGAACTAAAATGAAACAGCCCTTCCCTTCTTCTTTAAGCAATTCCAAAAAAGGCCGGATTCCATCAATGCCGAGATAGGCATTAAGTGTAATCGCATCTGCACCAAGGGCACTATACGAACCTTCAAGCAAAGGACTTTCCCCAATTCCTGCCCGGGCATAACACACTGCCGATGAACCAATGTCATTCCTCTTTGAATCAATAAGGGTAATAAAACCCAACTCTTTTGCATAATTCAAAGAATTCTTCAGGGCAACTACACCAAACTCTCCATATTGCTCATAACAAGCTGACTGGAATTTAACAGCACAAACAAGATCTGAAAGTTCTTCTAAAATTGACCTGTTGAAATATTCAAAGCCTTTTGCTACTAACTCCGCACCGGAGAAGCCCTCTTTTTCAAGATTTTCCAAAATATGTTTAGGAATCGTGGTGAGATTAGGGTCCAAACCCAGTAATGAGGGATTGTTGTAGCTTTCAATTTTATCCATTAATCGCTTGGCAAAACTATCTTTCATAACTTAGATTTCCTTTCCAAAATGTGTATTGCACCTGGCCCGTAAGCTCAAAACCGTTAAAAGGTGTATTGCGTGACTTTGAGACAAAGGTCTCGGCATCAACAGTTTCTGACTTATTTATATCAAAAATACACAGATTAGCCTCATGTCCGGGCAAGACCGCCCGCTTCTGCAACTTAAGGAGAGAGGCAGGATTTTTAACCAATAGCTGCATCAGTTCTAAGAGGGAAAAGCCTTCTTGGAGACATAGATAGGTATAAGAAAGGGCAAAAGCTGTTTCCAAACCGACAACACCATTCATCGCTGATGCAAGGTCGGGGCCCTTTTCATTAACTTGGTGCGGGGCATGGTCCGTAGCAATCATATCAATCGTTCCGTCTCTAAGTCCCTCAATAATAGCTCTTCTATCTTTTTCCCGGCGAAGTGGCGGATACATTTTAGCGTTGGCCCCCGATTCAAGTACAGCCTCTTCAGTCAGGCAGAAATGATGGGGACAAACATCAGCCGTTACCTTAACCCCTGCCTCTTTCGCTTTGCGAATGAGGGTAACCCCTTCTTCTGTGCTGATGTGGCATAAGTGTATCGGCAAGTTGAGATCTTGGGCAACCAGGAGATCTCTTGCCACACAGAGGCTTTCTGCCGTGTTAGGCATTCCTTTTACCTTAAGCTTCTTTGATACTTCACCCAAGTTTATAGCGGCCCCACTAGCCAGTGAAGAATCTTCAGGATGATCAATGACGATTAAGTCATGTTTTGCCGCTTCCCTAAGAACTTGATATAAAACGGCTGCATCCCGGATGGGGTAACCGTCATTTGTAATGGCTGTAACACCTTGCTCGGCATAGGCCTTAAAGTCAGCCAATTCATCTCCTTGAATATTCAAAGTGGCTGCCGGAACAGGTATAACCTCACAATAAGCATTTTTACTCTTATCTCTTATATAACGAATTGTATCAATGTTATCGCATACCGGACTTGTATTCGGCATAGCAGCAAGGCAAACATAGCCCCCCTTGGCCCCTGCCCTTGTGCCGCTGATAATGTCTTCTTTATGGGTTTGACCGGGATCTCGCAAATGGGTATGAACATCAATAAAACCCGGACCGGCACAAAGCTGGCTACCATCTATATACAAGTCAATGTTTCCTTCAATTTGCTTAACAAATTCTTCTCCTTGGATAAAAATATCCCGTCGCTCATCTAAACCCTGAAAGGGATCGATAAGACGTATATTTTTAATATGTACTTTCATGAACTTATCCTCAAACTTGCTCTAAAATTTTTTAAACATTTCTCTCAGTATACCACTCATTGCAACATTTAAAAATTTATATAAACACACATTCTTGTTTAAATCATGCGAAAACAAACGTTTCGTAAGCTAATTGTAGAATTTCCTAGCAATTTTGATTGACTTTAAACTCAAAGATTGCTAGAATCTCGCTTGTAATAAGGATGCTGGTGTGTCGGAATAGGCAGACGAGATAGACTCAAAATCTGTTGTCCGCAAGGGCGTGTGGGTTCGAGTCCCACCACCAGCACCATTATTTTTGCGCAAAGTGCTTATTTAGAAGGGTTATTTTCATGAAAAAAAATGATGTTTCTCCTCCTGCCGGTTTCAAGAAAAAAATTGGTCTTGAGACTTTTGTTACTCTGGGGGCAATTGTTGTTATTTTTGGTTATTTAGCCTATAAAATGGGGGCTGTTACGCTAGTCGGCACAATCATGGACTTAAGTCATGACTTGTTATTGAACACCTGCTTCTTCGTCATGGCTATTGCAGTTATAATGGGAGCCCTGGCTGCTATTATGTCTGAATTCGGTATTATTGAGCTTGTCAATAAATTACTCTCACCCTTAATGAGACCCCTCTTCGGCTTACCCGGAGCAGCTTCTCTAGGAGTAATAACCACCTTTTTATCGGACAATCCTGCCATTTTAACTTTGGCAAAAGACCAGGGATTCGTTTCTAAATTTAGACGCTACCAAGTTCCCGCCCTTTGTAATTTAGGTACTGGCTTCGGAATGGGGATGATTGTTCTTACCTATATTTCCGCTATACCTACTAACAATATTGGTACAGCTGTTCTTGCCGGTTTGCTAGGAGCAATTGTTGGCAGTATTGTTTCTACCCGTCTGATGCTTATACAAACAAAAAAATATTATGGCGATACAGCCATGGATTTAATGGCCAGTCTGGAAATGCAGACACAAGGGATGGATGCTTATCGGCAAGTACGTGAAGGTGGGATTGTCCAACGTTTTATGGATGCCCTCCTAGAAGGCGGAAAAAGCGGTGTTGACATCGGCTTGGGGGTAATTCCGGGTGTACTGACCATCTGTACTATGGTCATGCTCCTCACCAATGGTCCGGATGACTTCTATCCAGGTGTCGCCCTTATACCTAAAATTGGAGAAAGACTAAATTTTATTTTACAGCCCCTTTTCGGCTTTAGCTCTCCTGAATCCCTATCCGTTCCCTTAACTTCACTCGGATCAGCCGGTGCCGCTATGGCCCTAATCCCCGACTTAGTCAGCAAAAACTTAGCTGCAGCTAATGATGTTGCTGTCTTTGCGGCAATGTGTATGTGCTGGAGCGGCTACTTATCCACACACATTGCCATGATGGATACACTGGATGCCAGACCCTTAGGCTCTAAAGCGATTATTTCCCATACCATTGGCGGGCTCTGCGCCGGCATCTCAGCAAACTTGTTTTTTAAGCTCCTTACCCTCCTCTAGTTTAAGTCTGCTAATATAGATTCTATTATTAAGCCTCCAGTTATGTTAAAATGAGATGTCTTTGGACAAACATACATTGGAGGCTCTTTATATGAAACGCTTATTTGGAACAGTTGCACGAGGTTTACGAAGCCCAATCATTAATGAGGGAGATGATTTATGTGAAATTATCCCCGCTTTACTGGATACTGCAGTAAGGAATGGGCAACTTGTATATAGAGATGGAGATATCCTTTGCATAACTGAATCCATTCTTGGCAGGGCCCAGGGGAATTACGCCAGCATTTATGATATTGAGGCAAGTGTTAAGGAACAATTTTCCCCAAAACTGGATAAAATCGGACTGGTTTTTCCCATATTAAGTAGAAATCGTTTTTCTATCCTGCTTAAAGCCATTGCCCTTGCTTTCGAAGAAGTTGTTGTCCTTCTCTCCTACCCTTCGGATGAAGTAGGCAACTCCCTCTTTAATCCGGATCTGATGTATGATGCCCCCATCAATCCTTGGACCGATGTATTGCAAAAAGATGATATTTATGCCCATTTCGGGGAATCCATCCACCCCTTTACCGGTGTCAACTATATTGAGCTTTATGAGGAGATTATCCGAGCATCCGGCGCCAAAGCCAAACTTATCTTTGCTAATAATCCGGAAGTTATTTTAAACTACGCTGAAAATATTATTGCTTGTGATATCCATACGAGAGAAAACACCGTCCGGCGCCTAAAGAAACATGGTGCAAAAAAAGCCCTTTCTCTAACTGACTTTCTCAACAAAAAAACTGACCTGCATGGCTATAACGAGCAATACGGCCTGCTCGGAAGTAATAAAGCCAGCGAGGAGCGCCTAAAACTCTTCCCCCGTGATTGTCAAGAATTTGTCGAGAAGCTTTCAGCTATTTTATGCGAAAGAAGCGGTAAGCAAATCGAAGTTATGATATACGGTGACGGAGCTTTCAAAGATCCTGTTGCTAAAATTTGGGAACTGGCTGATCCTGTCGTTGCACCGGGTTTCACAAAGGGGCTTTCGGGAAAACCTAATGAAGTCAAAATTAAATATTTAGCCGATAGTAAATATGACGCTTTAAGCTCCGAAGAGCAGAGAGAGAGAATTTTAGAAGCCATCCGTAACAAATCTGATGATTTAACCGGACAAATGATTTCTGAAGGCACCACTCCCCGCCAATATACAGATCTTCTAGGTTCTATGGCAGACCTGGTTTCCGGTTCAGGCGACAAAGGAACCCCCTTTGTTTATATTCAAGGCTATTTTGATAATTACTCGGACGACTGGTAAAGCAAGACCGGGAGAAAATATATACCGGCCGGGCACTGTATTTACCTAACAGTTGCCCACGCTTTTTACATACTTACTTTTGAATGACACTTTATTTTAAGAAAATGTAAAAAATCGGTTGACAAGCCCATTCTTTCTGCTATAATCTTCTATGTCGCTCGAAGTTACGACAAAGGTAATGGGCCATTAGCTCAGTCGGTTAGAGCAGCCGGCTCATAACCGGTCGGTCCGGGGTTCGAGTCCCTGATGGCCCACCATATAATTTCATAGGCTAATAAGGGGGATTTCCCGAGAGGCCAAAGGGAGCAGACTGTAAATCTGTTGTCAGTGACTTCGGTGGTTCGAATCCACCATCCCCCACCAAAGAGATGCTTTCAACAAGCATCTCTTTTTATATTATAATGAAGTCTGTTGGCAGCTATTAATGAATAGTCGTTATGTTGGCCACTTTGGCAACTGCCGGATACTTGTAGAAATGGAGCTTAGGCTATGGATAAACCTTTAGACTTACGTCATTTTTCTTTCTGTGAAAACCCCTATCCCTCTCTTATCAATCAAGAAGAGCAATTCTGGTTGAATCCCTTAAGAGATAAATCCTATACCGGATTCCATATCCCCGAAGAAAAGAATAAAGAATATACCGAAAGAATGCTTGATGCTAAAGCACGCTTTGAACGATTTGCCCCCTGGTTTCTTAAAGAATTTCCTGAAAGCTTTCAATCAGTCGGCCGTATTCAGTCTCCTTTAACGGAAATAGCTACTTTTAAGTCGACATATGAGAAAAACACTGCCCTTTCCGTTCCCGGAAGATTCTTCTTGAAACAAGATAACGTCTTACCTGTTGCCGGTTCCATAAAGGCAAGAGGGGGCTTCCACAGTATTCTTTGCATCATTGAACAGATTCTGGCAAAACATACCGGCCACTCCCCGCATGAGGATTATTCTTGTTATTCAGAGCTTGTCGGGGATGAATATAAACAAATATTCTCCCGATATCAGCTAGTAGTGAGTTCAACCGGAAACTTAGGCCTGTCCATTGGAACGTTAGCCCCTTGTTTCGGACTAAAAACCTATGTGTTTATGTCCAATGATGCCAAGCAGTGGAAAAAAGATCTTTTAAGGAGTATTGGTACTAAGGTTATTGAAGTGGATGGTGATTACGGCAAGGCAGTCCTGGACGGGAGAGAGTTTGCCGGTCAACATGAAGACACATTTTTCATCGATGATGAAAAGTCGGAAGAATTATTTTGGGGCTATTCCGTGGCCGCACTTGAACTTCAGGAACAATTGATAGAAAATAAGCAAATTATTGATGAAACTCATCCGCTTTTTGTTTATCTGCCTTGTGGGGTTGGTGGAGCACCCGGCGGTATTGCTACCGGCCTTGAACTTTTATTTGGCAAAAATGTGCATTGTTTCTTTGGCGAACCGGTATCCGTGCCTTGTGCTCTGCTGGGAATCTCCAGCGGTTTATATGAAAATATTGCCACAACAGATATTGGTCTGAAAAATGAAACCATTGCCGATGGCCTTGCTGTTGCCCGTTTTTCTGAATTAGTTGGCCCTATTGTTTCACCATTTCTTGCCGGTTGTTATACCTTAAAAGATGAAACCTGCCTCTCTTTCCTCTCCCCTCTATATGAATCTGAAGCAATCTTTATGGAACCCAGTTCCTTTGCTTCACTTGCCGGCCCTTACCTTTTTACAAAAAATGAGACACTAAATAAATACCTTGCCTGGCACGGATTAGAAGAGCATAGAGAAAATATTGTCCATGTCCTTTGGGGTACCGGTGGCAATTTGGTGCCTGAAAGGGAGCGGAAATTTTTTCTAAATAGCTAGTGTTTTTAAGCTAAATAACTGGTTAAATTTGACAATTAGTCATTTACCCCCTAAAATGAGTTTTGTTTTAGCGAGGTGTAGCTCAGGTGGTAGAGTGCTTGCTTTGGGAGCAAGATGCCGCGGGTTCAAGTCCTGTCACCTCGACCACTGCGAGTGTTCTTACAGGATTTGAGAAGCCGTTAACTTCTCAAATCCTAAACACTCAAAAGTTTATAACATTTTGAGATTGGGAGTAGGTTAATACTACTCCTTTTCTTGTTTGTATTAAAACTTCCGGTGCCGGAAGCGGCAATATGTCGGGAATTTCTATTGAGCCGACACAGTTGTAGTGTATTCTCAGTTTTTGGGTGCGTACGCCGTCTATCTTCTCGGCGTGATATACTTCAATGTAATCCACAAGTTCATTAAGCATACGCTGTGTGAGTTTTTTTGCCTTTGTATATTTGCGTACCTTTGCGATGAACATATCCAAGGTCATTGTTTTGCTGATTTTCTTATCAAGCTCCTCTTGCAAAGCGTTAATTCGACTTGTAATTTCGGATTGCTCCGTTTCGTAGCTTGCGGACAGTTTAGAGAACCTTTCATCACCAATTTTACCGGACATATTGTCCTCATAGATGCGTTCAAACAAGTTATCTAATTCTGTATCACGCTTCTTTAAATCTTTTAGTTCTCGTTCCGCAGTTTGCCGCCGGCCCATAATATCTTTCTGTGCCTGTCCGATTGCAACCTTGACAAAATCATTCTCATATCTGCTTACAAACTGTGTCAAACGGCGTACTTCAAGCCAGCACCACTTGTTCTAAAAAGTCGACACGCACATAGTGAGTGCTAGGGCAAGTGCCTCTGCTTCCCTTATAATTGGAGCAATTGATATACTTAATCTCGGGGTTACCTTGGTTAAAATGGTAGTGAAGATTGTGTCCGCAGTCTGCACATCTGAGTAGTCCCGAAAATATGTTTTTTCTCCTTCACTTGTAGTGCGTTTGCGAATCTTGCTGCGCTTTTTCTGTATCTGCTCCCAGATTCCCCGGTCGATAATGGGCTCATGAACATCTTTGAACACAACCCAATTTTCCTTGATGTTTGAGAGCCTGTCTTTGTGTTTGAACGATTTGGAATATGTCTTAAAGTTGATGACATCTCCGCAATATACTTGCGTGGATAACATTTTTACAATGCTTGAACTATTCCATCTGTACGGATCACTTTTATTCATTCTTCCCGGCCTTTTTATGCCTTTACTGTGCCAATAGGACATGGGAGTAAGAATTTTATCGGCAGACAGAGTAGCAGCAATTTGCTCTGTTCTATAACCGTCTAATGTCATACTGTAAATTTTCCTCACCACAGTAGCAGCTTCTTCGTCCACAATCCAACGCTTAGGATTATCCGGGTCTTTCATGTAGCCGTAGGGCGGTAAGCCAAGGGGTTCACCTGCATTGCCACGCACCCTGTTTGAGAGACGGCGTTTCCTTGAAATGTCACGAGCATATTGCTCATTCGCCCAGTTGCATAAAAATATAAATTCGTCATCGCCTGCGGCAGTGTCAATGCTGTCTCCCACAGACACAAGCCCTACCTCATGTTCCGGCAGGAAATCGCCAATCAGCCTGTCGGCTTCAGTCCTGTTGCGGTATAGCCTTGACAGGTCTTTTACGAATAAAGCCGATGCATACCCGTATTCAAGTTTAGTAAGCATATCTTGAAATCCGGGGCGACTTGATATTACTCCTGTTATACCGTCATCCATGAAAGTAATTAAGTCGGTATAGCCGTATTCCTGTGCTAAATGGGTTAGGAGCTTAGTTAGATTTTGTATGCTGTAGCTATCTGTTTCCAAATCATCTTCACGAGAAATCCTAACATAAATAAAAGCAGTTTTGTCTCTGTTTTTCTTGCTGTATCGAATTCCCAAATCCGTCGCTTGATAGATTTTTGCTTTTGTTTTTTCTTTGCTATTTGACTGTTTCACAAGTCCTCCTTTCCGGCAGTCAAATAGGTAACATTCCTCACGGATATTGTACTATATTAAACCGCCAATGTTAGGGTAAAGAAACCTATAAACTATGCACTACTGTCGGACTGGATAAGGCGCAAAAGGACTGTGACAAGCGTTTCTTCGCTGTCTTTTTTGAAAACAGGCTCGACAATAAAGGTCTTGCCTTGCAAATTATAAGTTTGTATATCCTCTAACGGATTTTGTTCAGACAATTCGAGTAACTTTTCTTTGGAAGTGTCCATTAAATCCCCCTCGTTAGTAGTGATTGTTAAAACCCCCTCTACCTTATAGAGTAAAAATTTAGCCCAACCACAAGCAAAGTTTATTATTCTCATCAAATTTGCTGTTTATTTTTTATCCCCTCTACTTTATAAAGTGAATTTTCGGGTGCTCCGAACACAGTTTTTATAAAAAAAAGGCAACATAGGGTATTCACAAAATGAGAGTCTTTTTCGTTGAGGGGTGAACGAATCGTTCTGTCTTTGCAGTCTTAAAATACTTCTGTATGGGAAAAGGGGGTAACGATTTGTTACGCCCTTTTCATTCCTCAATAGAAAATGTGTGCCCTAGCTATAGGTGAAAATCTATAGCAATATTATTGGACTCGAAGTGTAAAATTTGCTAATCCATCTTTTGTAGCAAGCACAGCCTTTGGATAGGCAAAAGGCGGAAAATTGATAAAGAAGAACTCGCTTGTGCTACTTCTCTTTTATCAATTTTACTTGTTAGGGAGAACCCTAAGGCCCCTTTTTTGCAAATAAGTCTAATTTTTGAGAGAAAGAGATTTTGGCGATAAAATAATTATAATCGGATATGTAAATAGAAATATGTTATATGCGCATTGATTTGGTGCGCATATATGCTGAAAATTTAAATAAAATAGATTCCTTTTGCAGAATTAACTAATGAACATAAAGCTTTGAACAAGGGGAGAAATATATTCATAGGTTTAAAAAACAAAAATTTCTACATGAACTATGAGATAATTACAAAAAGTGAAATGGGGATGTACCATGAATGAGAAAAAAAGTGTATCAAAGAAAAAGGATACATACATTAAAAAGAAAAAAGATATGAATTTTCAAAATGTGGAATCGATGCAACCCGTTGTTAATGTTGTAAATGAAGCTGCGATAGCATTAAATGACAAAAGTCGGACCATAAGGGAGAGTGCCATTCCAGAAGTATTGGCGGGGGCTTTAGGAGCAGGGATAGGTGGTGTAGGGTCTTTTGCGGCACTTTACGGTCTTGGTTCGGTAGTGGGCTTATCAGCTGCCGGAATTACCTCTGGACTTGCAGCTGCGGGTTCTATTATAGGTGGCGGAATGGTTGCCGGAGTATTCGTTCTAGCAGCACCTGTGGCGGGTCTGGCAGCTGCAGGAGTTGGAGTTGCCTCTCATTTAAAAAGCAAGCAACTTAGACAAGAAAAGGAACGCTTGTATAAGGAAGCCTTAAAGAAACATGATGCTATTATCAAAGCTATGAAGGACGAATCTGATGCTGACAGGGAACGAATGGATTATCTTCAGAGCCTAAACATACTTTTACAACAGGCAATAAAAGATCTGCAGAGAGATTTAGGAATAGCTTCATGAGTAAATATAGCTACAGTGAAGTAGAACAACAAATAAATAATGTTCTTAATTATCACCAAAACAAGTTATCTGAAATTGAGAGAATTTCGATATCTGATGTAAACGCTCGAATATGCGAGAGTGAGATATTACTTAAGAGTCTTGGATATGACAGACAATTATCTGACTTAAAAAACAAAAAAGAAAGATATGAAGTTGAACTACCACATAAAGTTATGGTTGTTCCATCTTGGGAAAGCCTGTGTTTAGAAGCAGAGAAGTATGTAGAGTCAGGATGCAAACTGGAAGATTTATTTTTAAAAGATGAATTAGCGAATAATGAACTCGCCATAATTCAACTAAATGAAGAATATAATGCTCTCCATCGTTTAGACAAGTATGACATTACAATATGTGTTGTCGCCGGATTAATCGGTGCTATTGTTGATATTTTACTGATAGGTATTCCGCAAAAAACTCCCGATGGTCTTAAAGGTGGCACCCTTTCGAATTATGTTAGAGATTGGTTTGACAAGAAATTCCCAGAAGAAGAAATGGAAAAGCTTGCGAATTCTAAAGTCAGTAAAGTTCCATATGACGCTCAGGATAACCGAAATACAACAGTCCATGTAGAAGGCTTGTCAGCGTATTATCATCGACTTCTTGCGCTTGGACATGACCCATTGTTGGGACTTATCATTGGTGTTGCTGACATACTTTCCGGTCGAATGACAACGATAGATAAGGCAGGAAAAATTGTTTCCCAAGTAATGGAGAATTATGCAGAGAGAAAAGAAAGTGATATTTTTACGGCTATAGCAAAACAGATTGCGCACTTTAAATCTGATATCACTACATCAATGGGTTTACCCGCTCCATTGATGGGATTGTTTAATTTATTTCAGTTTGGAAATATTGGAGAAGAAGATCAGACAATAGCGGAAATTGTGCAGGGAATGTACTACGAGGGATATGATTTCATTCATTTTTGTACATTATCTATCCCGACAATGATTGTCGAAGTAATCACACGCATTGGCTATGGAATTAAGAGGATAAAAGAAGGTCATTCAATAAAAGAATCCATTCCATTTTCTTTGAGTCGTGAAAAACATCCTAAACTCGAAACTATGCTTTTCATTGCTCATTCGGCAGCGACGGCTACCAATACTGGAAAGATATATTTTACAAAAAACCCCATGGCAATAAATTACCCGCAATGGCTAGCTTTTGCAAAATATTCATATCAACAATTAAAGTGGGTGCTTATTGAGAAGCCAAATGTAAGAGACGCTTATGTCCGTGGCATTTTATATGATGAACTTCATGAGGCTTTTAGTTCGGTTGAAGCAACATTTGATGAGATTTCAGTAGATTATATAGTTGTTTTCGAATAGGCAATTTTGCGTTGATTTACTCCCTAACTCAAACCAATCTCGATAATCAATTTCAATATATTATTCTATATTCTTTTAAAAAATTAAAGTCCCGGAGCAAAAGATTTCTTAGCTTTAGGACTTTAAAAGTTTTAGGTCTTGAAATGTAGATTTTAAATTTCAAGAAGTGTAGCTTTATTATCATAAATTGAATATACCGAACAAACCAGGATTTGCAAAAATTATGTTATAATTAGATTTAGATGTTACACAAGCAAAGGATTCCACATAGACCATATCAGTCAAGCTAATAAGTGCCTCTGCGCTAAATCATGCAATACCGTTGTACAGAAGAAATTTATATAAGAGGTAACGAATGAATAAAAAGTATTTGGAAGCCGTTAAGACAATAAAAACGGCGATTTTGAAAAGTCAGAATAGAGCGGCTAAACACACAAATACAGAAATGCTGTCTTTATATTATGGTATCGGCGGTTATGTTTCTGCTAATTCCAGAGAGGGCACATGGGGAACAGGTGCAATTGAAGAAATCAGTAGCCGTTTGCGTGAAGAATTGCCTGGACTTCTTGGTTTTTCTGCCAGAAACATCAGATTGATGCGTCAGTTTTTTGAAGCGTGGCAGCCATATTTACAAACAAGTGCAGAACTTATTCCTGAGAATAATTTGGCAGTCGCAACTGCCAAATTGAATCAGACGGGTAGTTTTGATTTAGATGTTTCACAAAAACGATTAGCAGATATAAGCGGTTTTTCGATGGAGGCATTTACCGAAATCAGTTTTACGCACCATATGGAGATTCTAAGCAAGACAAGAGAATTGGACGAACGCCTTTTCTATATCCAAGAGTGTGCATCCGGGCATTGGAGTATTACAGCACTGAAAGCCAGACTAAAAGAAGATTTATACAATCATAAAGGAGCACTGGCAAGCAACTTCTCTATGACATTGCCGGATGATAAGCAGTATATGAAGGCAATCCGTATGTTTAAGGATGAATACTTTTTAGACTTTATCAATACAGAAGAATTGGATATAACCGACCCCGAGGATTTGGATGAGAGAGTTTTGGAAAAAGAAATCATCGCTAATATTCGTAACTTCATTCAGTGCCTCGGCTCCGGCTTTTGTTTCGTTGGCAATCAACACCGTATTGAAGTGGGCGGCGAGGAATTTTTTGCCGACTTGTTGTTTTTTCAAAGGGATTTGAAAGCGTTAGTTGTGATTGAATTGAAAAAGGGCAAATTCAAGCCGTCCTACTTAGGGCAGCTCAATTTTATTTGTCTGCTTTGGATGAAAAAGAAAGAAAAAGCGACGAAAACCCCTCCATCGGTATTCTCCTCTGTCATGAAGCCAACAAGAGTGTTGTAGAGTTGGCAATTCGGGATTATTCCAATCCCATGGGTGTTGCAACCTATCGTACAGCGGATGAGCTGCCGGACAGCTATAAAGTTTTAGCACCTATTTTGGAAGAAGTTCCAAAGATATTGGATGAGGCTGAACTTGATGAAGAAGGAAAAACAAAATAAATTCCACTTTGCAACTTTAGATTCTCAAAAACTATGGCGTTTAATCCCTAAAAGTTTGGTTTAGCGGAGGCTGAAAAGAAACTTCAGGAATTTTTGGGAAAATGGGACAGCACATATCCTAGGCTAAGCATAAATTACAAGTGTAATCCATAAAGGATATAAGCTTGCCAGTTTTCAGATTACAAGACTTTTTGAAGAAGTTTATGGAGAAAATGAGAGGGATAGAAAACCCCGCGAAAAGTTTCACCCCCTGCAGGGGATGAAAGAGAGATAACAAAAGTCACTTGAGCAACAAAACATTTTTACAAGATTGGGAGCTTACACAAAATTTTTGGCACTAGCAAAAGAAGAAATTATGAGCTTTTGGCTCTATCATCATTCATATTTAAGTGTTAAAAATTTAACGGTATATGATTAAGGATTCCTTTTTGGGAACACTCCTCTGATAGTACACGGCCGGATGACCTATTACAAGTGAGGCCCGGGCAGAAGAACTTTCATCAACTGCAAAAAATTTTTTAAGGGCAGGCGATGCGTTGACAGCTCTTGTCATAAATCCGCTGTAAAACATACCGAGACCGAGGGTATACACCATGCTCTCCATATGTGCCGCTGCAATGCAGGCGTTTATATCTGACGGTGAAAATATCACTATAACCAATGGTGCATAGCAAAAAAGGAGATCAGGAGCACCGGGCACATTCAGGTATTCATACATCTCTTTCCATTTTTTCGCATAGTATGTCATGTTCGGGATTTTTTTCTGTTCCTCTGTCAAATCACTCATTCCGTAAAGCGACTCAACGGCAAGTTTTCTTACATAAGGAATATTTTCCTCGATAACCACATATGAAACATTCTGAATATTTCCGGCTTTAGGAGAAAACTTGCCCATCTCAAGAATCTTCTGCAAATCACTAGACGACACGTGTTCGTCGGTAAATGAGCGAATGGAGCGGCGCGTCTTCATCCTGTAAAGCAATATGTCGGGATTTCCCCGATTATTATCATCCACGTCCACAATATCCAAAGAAGGAAAACCTTCAAGTATTATGGCGTTTTCAGGACATATGGCAAAACAATGACCGCACTCTATGCAAAACTTGCCCTTTGCTTGTGCAGTTCCGTCAGACAGTTCAATATCATTTGTAAAACAGTCATCGACACAAAGGCCGCAGCCGATACAAATTTCTTTGTTAATTGTTATCATTTTTATGCCCTCCTTATTGAATCATGGTGATTAAAATCATTTTAACCGTCACATCATTTTAATTTATGCAAGCTGACGTTTACAAATCATAATATAATCTTCTTTACTTCACGAATACAGTAGCTTCAAGCTCCAATTTCAGGACTATCAATGTATTCTGCCATCTGCCGACGAAGACGGCATGGCCCGCTTGCAGGCCAACTTGCTTAAAATTTCAATCGGTATTTTGACAGGAAAATTTGAGAATAAAAACAGAAGTGCTTTTTTGTGGCCTTGATTCTTGACACCAGGCTATTCAGCCAGTTATTCTAAATTCTCTCGGGATATTTTGTGCTGATTGTCATATTTTCATCGGAGGCTTGCTAATAGTAAGTCTTATGCGCTATATTCTCAACCATAACAGCATTTAGCTAACGAAAAGAAAGGGATATTAAGATGAATCGCAAAGCATCGGCTGTACAATTAATTTCAGTAAACCTTATGCCTATGATGATGCCCAGCTTTAATTATCCCG
>JAMNZB010000008.1 GCA_023622515.1 Bacillota bacterium
TCTCATCATCAACATTTATTTTCAAATCTTTTAGATTATGAGGAATAAAGCACTCGTAGTCGCTCTGCATTCTCTTTAATATTCCGGCTCTATTATTTTCCAATTTCAAGATTATCACCTCGTAAGTTAAATCTATTTTTTTACTTAAAGCAAGCATGCTTTTCCTAAGTAAAATTTTCAAGCGTTTATTTTACTTACAAGTAAGATTTGACCTCTAAGTAAAACTTCTTTTCAAATAGCGATTGTGGCTTTTTGTTTTTTCTAATCGCCGTAAATGGTCTTGTCTTTTTAAGTGGTGGAATTGTGTTTTAAGGCTTCTTTACTTCCTGGGGGCATCTTCATCTGCTAATAGCCAGTTCCGCAAGCATAATCATAGCAAAAAACCGCTTTTCCAGGCATTTTGGATTTCAGGAAAGCCCATAAAATAGGGATCTCAGGCATGTGTCATTTGTTTGACATCAGGGTTATTGACGAGTTCCGGCGCAACAAAGCGGAGGTTTATCGCGCTCCGTCACACCATGCACCGTATGCTTCAGAAGTAATTTCCGCTTCTGTCATATTCTCAAAATCTTCAATCTTATCGCCAATAATCCTTGAATAATATCTGTCACAATTGTACCGGTCATTATAAAGATAGAACCCATTTACTGTAATCCAAATTCTGCCTTTATGCCGATAAACGATATAATAATAAAATTCATCGGGATTATGACCCCAATCCCCTGTCTTACTTTTTTTTACATCGCATATTACATCTTTTTTATCAATAATCATTTCACCTTCAATATCTGTATTCATATTTGACATTATTTTTTCCTCGCTACTGAAATATCCGTTGTACTTTGAGTAATCACATCAATTCTTTCATTGAACATTTTTTGTTTTGTCCCAAATATGATGTCAAATTTGGGACAAACGCTTCTGTTTTTTTAAGTACTTATTTATTGAGTTCTTTTTCCAGATTCTTCAGTTCTTTAAGCATCTCATCAAAAGCCGGGTAATCTCCATACATCATTTCTTTCATCGCATCATAATCTTCCTGTATATTAGTAACACGATATTCATCCGGCAATAATCTGATTTTTCCGTCAAGGACATCTTCGTATTTTGCCCATTTTCTTGGATAAAATTTAATTTTGAAATTTGTAACCTTTTTCATCAGTTCTATATCACGGATTGCAGATTCTTTAACGGCTGAATTTGCCATCTTGTATAAATCGTAATAGTGTCTCGCATATCTACGAGGCATACCCGAATTTTTAGGTCTGTTAGCTTCATGGTGCAATATTGTTGCTTTTTCCCAAAAAGTCCTTTCCGGCGCAACAGTTCTAATTTCAATTTTTTCTTTAAGGATATTCGGATACACCTCGGCAATCATCGGTTCGATTTTTACTTTTATAGCAGGTGTCCAAGCTGCAAGGCTTCCAATCTCCAACCTAATATTCTGCGTCAAGTAAGATGATGAAAATATTTTAGGGTATTCAAAAAGAATAGTTTGAGGGTTTTCCTTATCAACAAAAAGCCTAATCTCCGACTTCAAAAAATTTCTGAAGTCCGCTTCTATTTCCGGTAAAATTTCGGTTTTAAGAAATTTTTCCGTCTTTATATTAATTTCCTTATTAAACTTATCTTGTCCGGTATTTGAACGTTCCACCCAAGGCTCATCTTTTCCATATCCTAAAACTCTCCAATCCAATATAAGGTCTATATCCTCAGAAAACCTTTCAATTAACTTAAAGCATTTAGAAAGAGAGGTCCCGCCCTTAAAAGTAAATGCTTCTCTCCATTTACTTTCCCTTAAAAGTAAATGCTTCTCTCCATTTACTTTTATGAAATAGATAGTCCAAAACAAAGCAAACCCAGTAATCTTTTTCTATAACCGCTTCTGATAAGCCCAAACTCTCAGATGTATTCAAGCACAGAATTCGCAAATCATCTTTAGTTTCCTCAAAAAACTTATTCATCTTTGCCCTCACAAATTTCTCTTATTATTTCATAAATCCACGCTGCAACAGCAGTGGAATCTTCCATGAGTTCGGTTTTTTCTTTTTGGGACAAATTACTTCTTATTTTTTGTATATCTTTCTTTCCTACACCGTCCTTTCCGAGAGCTTTAATTGCTTGAATAACGGTAGCTGTTTTTAAAGACATATTGGCAATTTCGCCGGGCTTTACTTTCTTAAATACTAAAATACTCTTACCCACCAGATATTCTTTATTCCGACCGCTTGAAATGTACGTCCATTTGCTTGGAACTTGCGTCGATAGACCTAGGAGATTAAGTGCTGTGCCACTATACGGTGCAATATTCCAATTGTATTTTCTGGCGATGGCAATTGCTAATTCGTGCATCGAAGGTGCAGCGTATTCCTCAATCAATTCACTATATTCCGGGTCATGATAAAAGCCCCTGATTATCCTGCTGATTTTTTTATCATTAACCAAACGGTTCAAGGTTTTTCTTACCGTTTCATAAGAAGCTATTTCCAAAAAATCGTTAGCAATAAATACCTTTCCGGGGTCGGCTTTACCGATTTTATTTTCAATTTGTTCTGCATAAGAAATCATTTAATCTAATCACCGCCTTTGTCCCAAATATTATATCATATTCGGGACAAACGACAAGTCTTTTTCTACCAAATCACTATAAGCTAAGTTTAGATTCTAAGCTTAGATTGCAGAAAAGAAAAAGATGCATATAGCTCATTTTAAATGAAAAATTAGTGAGCAAAACGCATCTTTTCCATGGTTTTTGCTTTGTGTGAAGCCTTAAAACCCTTGCTATAACAAGCTCCGACGGCTTGTGTACTTATTATGACATACTCCCCAAGACAAGGATCATAGCAAGTAAGCCCCTTCTTGTTCTCTTTACCGTCTATGGCAATTTGAGTCATGAGGCGGGAGACCGACCGGGGGTATAGAATTCAGCAGTTTTCAAGACCATATTGTCGGATAAGAACTTGTAAAAGATCAGGCCTAAGAGATAAGACTTATACTCGTTGGCATCCATTTTTGACCGTAAGATGTCCGCCGAGTCCCAAAGCTTTTGATATAATTCTTGCCTTGTGCCATAAACACCCCTCTATTTTGAAATAGATTCCCACTTAATAGTAAGTGCATATTATGTACTAATTTACTAATATTACTAGATTATAGCATGTTGCCTAGCTTCGTTGACCCTCCGGAAGTGAAGGGATATAATGGGCAAAGATCAGAGTTAAGTGCCTCTAAGGATAATAGGGAATCGGGTGAAAATCCCGGGCGATCCGGTCACTGTGATGGTCAGCGAAGCGCATGATATCCATTGCCGCAAGGTGAGAAGGAGCGATTAGCGATACGGCCTCAGCCAGGAAACCTGCTTAACTTTAGGTCAGGAAACTTCCGCAGAAAGGGACCTGTCCGGGTGCTTTCGCTTAAAGCTCCAGTTGTTTTGCTGTACCCTTTGGCCCAGGTGGGGCTTGAACCGGATTACGCAAAACTTTTTATTGGATTTTTATAGGCCGCTCTGGACTTTCGCTTTTCTAGCGGAAAGAAAGAGAGGATTTTTATGTTCAAGAAACAAATGCACAAAGTCATGACCTTCCTACTCCTATTCAGCCTACTGAATGTGGCCCCTGTCCTGGCACAGGCTAACCCGGATGAGGCCAGCTTTGTTCTTCTGACGGAAGAAGAAATCAGAGAAAATCCGACGACCCCGGAATCGACGGAAGAGCAGTATCCGCTTGAAGATGAGTACAGGGAAATTCTGGAAGCAGAACCGGAAAAAACAGAGTATCCTTTTACCCTGAGCACCTTCAATTTTGCCAAGGAAAAAGTAGAGTTTGAAGTCAAAAAGGCTCCGGAAAAAGTCTGGGCACAGAATCAGAACAATATCGAAATCATGCTGGCCCTGGGTCTGGAAGACCGCCTGGTCGGCGCCTGTGGGATGGATGATGAGATTGACGAAAAGTATGCCGAGCAATTTGAAAAACTAAACTATTATGACAAACGCCCGACCCTTGAAGACGTGCTGGTCTTGGAACCTGACTTTGTTCTCGGCTGGTACTCTACCTTCGGTGAGAAGTACCTCGGCGATGTGGATTTCTTCCATGAGCGCGGCATTGGCACCTACATGTCCCTGAACAGCGCCTGCCGCGGCAAAGTTCCCCAGTCTGTCTATCATGAGTGTGTCGACATTCTAACCATTGGCAAGATTTTCGACGTACAGGAAAAAGCCCGCGAACTGGTGGATGAAATCCTGGAAGAAAAAGAGAAAATCAACGAATTCCTCAAAGACAAGGAGCGGAAAACCGTAGCCGTTCTGGAAGATGAAGGTGGGACCTACCGCGTGTATTCCGAGCAGACCTTGGGTGGCAATATTGCCATTAACGGAGGCTCCAATCTGGTAGTCGGAAAAGGTGTCTACCGTATGAATATCGGTGCAGAAGATCTCATTCTAGCCAATCCGGAAGCCATCTTCCTGGTCTGGTTTAACGGTTATGAACTGGATGGGGAGGAAATCAAAGGAGACGAACTCTGTAAGATTATCACTGAGAATCCAAAATTTGCTTCCCTGCAAGCTGTTCAGAATGACCAGGTCTTTGCCGTCAACCTGACCGGCATCTACTGCAGCGGCCTCCATAGCCTGGACGGCATTCTGGCCTTCTCCACCAACCTCTATCCGGAACTTTATGAAAATGAAGACAGTCAAGAATAATTCACCATCGAAAAACCATGGGGCAAGGAAAATCCTGGCCCCGTGGTTTTTTATCCTTTTTCTCCTGCTGGCCATCTTTATTTCTCTGCCACTAGCGGTGACTATCGGCTCTGCTCCAATCCCGGCGGGAGACGTCTACCGAATCATCTGGTATCAGCTAACAGAATTCTTGCTTGGTGAGGGTAAAGGAATAGGAGATGCCGCCCTCCATGGCAGCGGTGCATTAAGTGACATTGTCTGGTTCGTCCGGCTACCGCGCCTGGTACTAGCCATTGGGGTAGGCTCCTGCCTCTCCGTCAGCGGGGCAGTCATGCAGGCTATTGTCCGCAATCCCATGGCCGATCCCTATGTTTTAGGGATTTCTTCCGGGGCTTATCTGGGGGCCATTCTCGCCATGCTATTCGGAATCGGTAAAATCTTCGGAAATGCGGCGGTAGGCAGCATGGCTTTTATTGGTGCCTTTGTCATCTCCCTGGTCGTGGTGGCCCTGGCCAATTTGGGAGGAAAAGCCAATTCCGTCAAACTGGTCCTGTCCGGTACAGCCGTCTCAGCCATCTGCTCTGCCATTAGCAGCTTCCTGCTTTATGTTATTAACACCTCCAGCGGAGCCGTTTCCGCTGTGATGCGCTGGATGCTGGGCAGCCTGGCTGCAGCAAATTGGGAAAACAACCTGCTGATTCTCCCGGTCGCCCTGGCCGGCCTAATGTTTTTCTGGAGCCAGTACCGGGCCTTGAATCTGATGCTCCTGGGTGACGAGGCCGCTATCACACTTGGTATGTCCTTAAAGAATAGGCGGACGGTCTATTTGCTGGTGGCCTCTCTGCTGGTTGGCTTTGCCGTCTACAGTGCCGGAATTCTCGGCTTTGTGGGCCTGGTCATTCCGCATGCGGTGCGCCTTTTATTCGGCAATGAACACAAGTATCTGATTCCCCTTACTTCCCTATTAGGCTCGCTCTTTCTCCTCTGGGCGGATGTCCTTTGCCGCGTCCTTATCCCTCGCAGTGAGCTACCGATCGGCATCCTGACTTCTATGATTGGTGCGCCGATTTTTATTCTTCTTATGGCAAAATCACGCTACAGCTTCGGGGTGGACTAAATGGATATCCGTGTCAACAATGTTTCTATTCGCCTGGGAAAAAGACAAATTTTAAACAAGGTCAGCTTGTTTGCCCGGGAAGGGCGGCTTACCGGCTTAATCGGCCCTAACGGTTCCGGCAAAAGCACCCTCTTGAAATGCCTCTACCGGGTTCTGGAGCCGGATTCAGGAAGCATTCAGGTCGGAGGAAAAGAACTCCGGCGCATGTCCTTCCGCGACTCGGCCCAAACCCTTGCTGTCCTCCCTCAACATAGCGAAATGCCCTTTGATTTCACTGTGGAAAAGATGGTACTGATGGGCCGTTATCCCTACAAAAGTGCCCTGGAAAGTGATTCAACAAGGGACTACGAATGGGTGGAAGAGTCTCTTAGGACGGTGGACCTCCTGGACTACCGAGAGCGGATGTTCTCTACCCTGTCCGGCGGGGAGAAGCAACGTGTTCTCCTGGCCAGGGCCCTGGCCCAAGATACTCCCGTCCTGATTTTAGACGAGCCGACCAATCATCTGGATATCAAATACCAGCTTCAGATTATGAGTCTTTGCGCCCGGCTAGGAAAGACTGTTATTGCTGCTATGCATGACCTGAATATTGCCGCCCAGTTCTGCGACCATATTTTTGCCCTGAAAGAAGGCGAAATGGTAGCGGACGGCCCCCCCGACCACTTGTTCAGCACAGAGTTTATCCGCGAACTGTATGAAACAGAAGCAGAAAAAGTAAGAGACCGCCAAGGAAAACCGAGAATCTTCTTTTATACCGGAGAAAGCTAAGACTTAAGTTTGTAAACCAAGTCCTTAGCTTGCAAGAAAAAAATAGAATAAGCGTTTGAGAGAAATCAGAGAATAGGCAAGAAGAAAAAGCTCTATCTAGCCTCTTCCGTCAAAGTTATTTTAGGCACCCTAATAATTCCTTGGCTTTCGCTCTTCATTTTCCCCACATTTCTTTTGATGTTGGCAAGTGTGGGAAAGGCTTGGTAAAACTTAAAGTTTTCCGGCACCCAGTCAATATCCCCTTTGGCATCTAAAACTAATTTCTGGAGTTGCCTTATCTTATTTTTTCCATATTCAGGTTCCTTTTCCAGTAGAATCCGGGCCTCATCTTTTAGGACAATATGAACCACCGCTTCCTGCTCATCATTTTGGGTGTAGGTCGTTACACTCAGAATCTCTTTATCTTCTTCCAATATCTTCGTAATCAGGAAATTATAGATTTTCTTGCCGTTAACAAGGACATAATCATCTGCTCTGCCCAGTACAAAAAGTTCGCCATTGTCATTGATATAGCCATAATCCCCAAGCCTATTCCAGCGGAGACCCTCATCATCGCTTGTAAAATAGTTTTCTGTCGCCTCTTTATCTCCCAGATAGCCCAGCATCGAACATTTTGGATTGTGAACCTGTAATTCGCCGGCTTCATTTACCCTAAGCAAATTGCCCTCATCATCTAAAACGCGGAAGTTTAATCCCCGCAGGGGAACACCTGATGAGCCCGGTGTAAGTATTTGCGAAACCTGCATGGAAAGAGCCGGACCGTTTTCGCTGGTTCCATAACCACTGAGCAAACAACGCTCAAAGCCAAGTGCTTTCATCGCTTCCTGAACGCTTCTTGCTTTTTCCGGACTTTGCACTTCACCACCTTGAAAGGGATATAAAAGGGTCTTTAAATTCCTCTTTTCCGGGTGATAATATTTATTTACCAGTTCTTTATTCAGGAAACCCTCCCACAAGGTAGTCGGAGCAATCACGTGATGAATATCATGTTTTAACAGGTTGCCTACAAAAGCCTCTTGGCTAAATCTGGGATCTAAGAAGAGCACGGCGCCATAGAACATCGGCGAAAAGAGGGCTTTACTGGCTCCTGTGGCATAGGCGTTAGGCACGATCGGATAACAAACGGTACCTCTGGCCAGGCTAACCACTGACCCGTAATGCAACTTGGCATTATGAATAAGCGCCTCGGAGGAAAAAACAACGCCTTTAGGAACACCTCCGGTTGAACCGCTTGTATTAATGACAATGGCCGGCTTGTTTGCCTCAAAACTTACTTCTTCGGGCAATAGCCTATGCTGTCCATCTTGGATAAATTTATTCCAGGTCTTGTGCTTGTCCCTTTTCTTGTCCCTTTTATTAAATAATGACTTGGGATTCCTTAGATAGCGCAAAAAGTTTATCAGGCCTTTAAGCTTTGCTGAGTTTAGGGCGGGAATAACAATTGTTTCTCTGACTTTTGAATCTTTAACCGCTTCTTTCACTTCATCGGAATGCAGGGCATCCATAACAAAAAACATTTTACTTTCCGTAATATTCAGACTTTCAGCAAGTTTTTTCTTCACATGGTCCCCATAAAAGGGGATTAAGTTTGTCCCTACCCCTAAGTAGGAGGCGGCCAGTGAAAGGTATATATACTCCGGTATGTTTGTTGTAAATACGGAAATCCAATCATCCTTTTTAACCCCGTATTCTTCAAGTGCCTTTACCGCTGAATATACCTTGTTGAATACCTCATTCTAGCTAATTGATGTGCCAGCTAAAAATCTTATCGCTTCTGTATGTAAAAAGTCCTTATTGTTGTCATATATCTGCCGAAAAAAGCTCTTATCTTCCTCATATGGGCGCCCTTCCCTATGGTGCTTCTCCCAGGGCCTGTCTATGGAGGGGTAACCTGTCAATTCAATCATGGCAATTTTTCTCCTCATGCTTGTCCCGGAAAACGCACACAAACATAGTTGCAAAGGCTTGTTCCGCTCGCACTGCTAATCCGGTTCTTGCACTGTCAAAACTTCCGGCCTGTGGTGCCCCGATGATTATTGACACAAGATAAAACCAAGCTCACCGGCAGCAAACATCACAGAACTACCCATAAAGATAGCATTGACTTAATAAAAGTCAATTCGCATATTTCATAAAAATTTCCTTCCGCAAGATTTAATTAGGGGTTGACCTAATTGGAATTGCATGATAAATTTTGATTAGGCATACAGCTAATCAAAACTAAAGGAGATCTCTTATGGACAAGAATAAACTACTGAAAGCTATGGCAAATGAAACACGCATGGATATTTTGACTTTGCTTCTGCGGCATAATTATTGTGTCAAGGCCCTGGCAAGCGAGCTGAATCTGACCGAGGCGACCATCTCCCAACACTTAAAAGTTCTGCGCGAAGCTGGCTTGCTTGTAGGGGAAAAACGTGGCTATTTCATGCACTACACTGTTGAAAGGCAGCTGCTAGAGGAACTGGCCAAGGAGATTGAAGCCTTGGCGGCCATTGAACAAGAAGCCTGCCATCCGGAAAAACGCGAGGACTGTCCCGCCGATGAAAGAAAGCCTTGCTCCAAAAAGGGAGAATGCAGTGATGAGGTTAAGGAGTTCTGCCACGGCGCAGACTGCGATAAGGAAGACTAGACAGCATGGGAATGGTCAGTGTCAAAAACCTGAAAAAAAGCTACGGTAACTTTGCCGCCGTCAAGGATATCTCTTTTGATATTGAGAGAGGTGAAATATTTGCTTTCTTAGGGCCGAACGGAGCCGGAAAAACTTCAACCATTAACATGATGATTGGCCTATCTCGTCCGGATGCCGGCGAAAT
>JAMNZB010000059.1 GCA_023622515.1 Bacillota bacterium
CTTAAATGTTGAAGAGGCTAAAGGGGTTATTATTTGTAACTTTGACTTGAAACCCGGTTACGCCGGAGTGCCTAACCCCCTTTACGATGAGGCTGAAGAAGATAAGAGCCATGTTGTACTTTTACTGGGCGACGCTAAAGATAGCTTGCAAAAATTACTTGCCGGCTTGTAGCTGCTCTTTTGTCATAGCTCATAGCCAGATTCTATGGCTATGAGCTAAAGGAAAAACTCCGGCATTTTTTCAAAAGACTTGCCATTTATAGCAAAGGCTTTTTTGCCCCTCAAACATTGAGCAGGCAAAAAAGCCTTTATTATCTGCCAAATTAATCTGCGGAAGTTTTTTTGTCCCTCCGCCTGCTAGTTTTTTATTCTGATAAATTCTCCTTATCGTCTGAACCGGGGGATTCTTTTTTACTGAGATCAATAGCTTCAAGCCAACCCCAATCCGCATAACGGAAGCGTCCGTTATTCGCTTCTTGGCTCTCAATTAAACCGGTCACTTGTGATTCCAGGCTATCAATGTAGTGAACAATCGCTGCCGCAACACTTGTTGGTCGATCGCCAAAATCGCCATGATGGCCGGAAATAATACTTTGCATTTGCCGATAAAAGCGCTCATCATAGGCATTAAAAATAGCTTCTTTATACTTTGCTAATAGCTCAATCCCACGCACACGATGGTTGGCATACCAATATTCCCCAAGCCCCAGGTCTCTATATTCAAAAACTTTACCGATATCATGCAGTGCAATACCTAAAAAAAGCAAGTCTGCACTTTCTTGAAGGGTGGGTAAATTTTCTAATATAGCAACCAGTATATTCAGCATCTTCCCGGTATGATTCATTAAACCACCAATTTTATTGTCATGGTAATATATAGCTGCGCCCTCAATGACGAAACGGCCATCGATTTCCGGATCAGCAAGAATCTGCTCTAAAATCTGCCAAGCTTTTTCAGATACACCGAAAAGACTTAATTTGCTTCGCAGTTTCCGCCAGAATTGGCGGAGTTCCCCACGTGAAACCGCAGGTAAGAAATCATGTGGCTTCCACTCCTCTTGTGCTTCCGTTATTCTGCGAACAGTCAGATAGAGGCCATTAAAATCAGACCCCTCAACTTCAACATCATAAATACCGATTCCTTTATCACGAACTAGGGCAAAAGTGCGTTCTTCCCAAATTTTGAACGGAACGGTTCCATCAGGCGTCATAAAATCACCTACCATATATTCATTCCGCTTCCCCTTGCGAATTTGCGGATCGGTATTGATGAGCACTGTACCGTATGAAATTCGTCCTACTTCTAAAGCTTTATTGATATCTAAAATTGACATGTTACACTCCTAAAATAGCTTTATATTGCCCTGATTTGTCTTTACTTTACACATTATCGTATAAATTAAGTATACTTGCAAAATAGACAGGATAAAAATGGGGAGAAGAAAATGAGTTTTACGGAACGTACCGCAGCACTTTTTGGGAAAGAAGCGCTCTTGCGTTTGCAAGAGGCGCATGTTGCCGTCTTCGGTTTAGGCGGGGTTGGCTCTTGGGCTGCAGAGGCCCTGGTCCGCACCGGTCTGGGTAAGATAAGCCTTATTGACGGTGATACTATCGAGGAAAGCAATATTAACCGACAGCTGCCGGCTCTCAGCAGCACACTTGGACAAAAAAAGACAGAGGTTCTCTCAGCTCGCTTTCGGGCTATCAATCCTGAACTTATCATTTATGCCCACCAGGCCTGGTACAGGCCCGGTGATGGTGAATTTTTTTTGAAGGCTAATAATGATTGTGTTCACAACAAGACGCAAAGTCATCCTGTCGACTTTGTTGTTGACTGTATTGATGATGTAAAAGCTAAGGCTGATCTAATCTATTATTGCGCTAAGGAAAAAATCCCCGTGATTACTGCAGGGGCTTGCGGAAGGCGTGTGGATAGCACAAAACTCCAGCTGGGCGATGTTTTTGAAGCTACAGGCGACCCCCTATTAAAACGATTACGCAGAGAACTACGTAGCCTGGGCATTCATTCTTTACCCGTAATTTCCTCAACAGAAAGCGGCCGAGAGGAAAAGATAAGCAAAAAAGCAGGGGGAGGTCTCGCTTCTGCGATATTTGTGCCGGCAACATGCGGCCTTGAGCTGGCCAGATATACCGTTCTACATATTACAGAAGAAATAGACCTTGCTCCCCCTCGCTTACATGAGCAAGAAGAAAATTAGTTACCGGCTTCCTCTTTTGAGGCGCGTTCTTCCAGCGTTCCGGGATAAAGAATCTCAATAATGGACTCGACAACTTCATCACTTACCGAATAAATAACTTTCGTACCGTCTTTCTCCATTTCTACAACACCGCCAACGCGTAAACGGGAGAGATGTTGGGAAACTGCCGGTTGAGATACGCCCATTTGGTCCACAAAACTCTTCACATTACGAGGACCACAACAAACCAATTCCCTTGCCATTCTTAATCTTAATGGATGAGATAGCGCAGAGAGGATTTCAGCATTCGCCTCATCAAGAGCTTGTTGCTCTTTTGTATAATCTTTTTTCATTCTGACCTCCTTAGATAACACAAGTGTACTCTCGTTATTAAGAATAGACCCATAAACATAGTCTGTCAATATAATATTGTATCTTAATTCATCCAAAGCTTGCGCAAACTCTCTGCTATAAGGTCCTGATTCTGTGCACCATTAACCAATAATAGATGGGGCGATTGCCCTGCATTAAATCGAAGCATTCTCGTATATTTTTCATTTTGAAAAAGGGAAAAAATTCTTTCGCGGTCAATATCTTCATCTAAGAGTTTCAAAATAATATTATCTCCTTTTTGCTCTATCTTTTCAACACCTGCCCGCCCCGCCTCAACACGGACAAAGGAGATATCGATTAAATTCATTGTCACTTTGGGCGGCTCGCCAAAGCGATCAAGCAACTCATCAACAATATCATGCCAATCCTCTTGATTCCGTAAAAATAGGATTCGCTTATAGACCTCCATACGCTGTCCCTCATCCTGAATGTAGCTCTGTGGAATCCTGGCATCTATGTCTAAATCGATAATAGTTTGACGGGGTTTAGCTTCCGGCTCAAGGCCCTTTACTTCTTGGATGCTTTCCTCAAGCAGCCTTGCATACAAATCATATCCTACTGCACCAAGGTGACCGGATTGCTCTGCCCCGAGAAAGGTTCCAGCCCCACGTACTTCAAGATCACGCATGGCAATACTCAGGCCGGAACCTAACTCTGTAAAATCCCGGATGGCGGTCAAACGTTTCCGGGCATCTTCTTTGAGAACCACATCACCCGGGTAGCTGATATAGGCATAGGCTTGACGGTCACTTCGCCCGACCCGTCCTCTTAACTGATAGAGTTGGGCAAGACCCATTTTTTCGGCGTGTTCAACAATTAAAGTATTTACTTTAGGCATATCAATACCCGACTCGATAATCGTTGTGCTGAGCAAGATATCAAAGCGATGCTCGACAAAGTCTCGGATGGTTTCCTCAATCTGTTTTTCCGCCATCCTCCCATGAGCGATCCGTATTTTTACACCCGGCAAGCGTTCCTCTAACTCCTGCATTTTGCCAGGCAATTTCCTTATGTTATTTAAAACATAAAAAATCTGCCCTTGACGAGAAATCTCCCTTAATATAGCTTCATTAATAATATCTTCCTGGTATTCCATGACATAGGTTTGTATGGGACGCCGATTTGCCGGCCCCTCCCTTAGCAAGGAAATATCGCGCACCCCGCTCACGGCCATATGAAGTGTTCTGGGAATAGGGGTTGCCGTCAAAACTAAAACATCAATACCGGGATACCGCTCTTTAATTAACTCTTTGTGCTCAACCCCGAAGCGCTGCTCTTCATCGATAATAAGCAGGCCCAGATCCTGAAAGTTGATTTTCTTATTCAATATACTATGTGTGCCGATGACCACATCGCAAGAGCCATTAGCCAGCTCTTTGATACAGCTTTTACGCTCAGCCTCACTCGTAAAGCGGCTAAGCTGCCTGACCTTCAATGGAAAACCGGCAATTCTTTCTTTAAAACTTGTAAAATGCTGTTGGGCTAAGACTGTTGTGGGTGCAATCATAGCCGCTTGTTTGCCGCTCATGACAGCCTTAAAGATTGCCCGAAAAGCAATTTCCGTCTTACCAAAGCCAACATCGCCACAAAGGAGTCGCTCCATAATCTTGTCCGATTCCATATCGGCTTTAATCTCTTCAATGGCCCTTATTTGATCATCGGTTTCAATGTAGGGGAAACTATCCTCAAATTCTCTTTGCCAAACAGTATCTTCTGAAAAAGGGAAACCTTTCTGCATACTACGCTTGCTATACACCTCAACAAGGTCAACAGCCAGCTTGCGGACAGACTCACGAACTTTCTCTTTCTTCCGTTCCCATTCTTTACTACCAAGACGACTGGCTTTAGGTTTCTTACCATCGGTGGCAATATAACGCTGAATTTCATCTAACTGATCAACGGGAATGTAAAGTTTGTCTTCACCGGCATAGGCAATGTGCAGATAATCACGACTGGACTTACCGTGAGTCAGTGTCGTAAGGCCTAGATATTTTCCAATACCATGTAGATCATGGACAACATATTCCCCGGGCTTTAAATCACCAAAAAAATCAATTGCTATGCCGTCATGGCGTATTCTGCGCCTCCGCTCTTTAACACGGCCGAGCAAGTTTTGCGAACCTAAAAAGACAATTTTGGCTGCCGGCCAGACGAGGCCTTCCTTTATTGCTGAATCATAGATGGGAAGGGTCAAAGACTGTTCTAAAAGAAGTTCCCGAAGGCGTTTTCTGGGGCGTTCATCCGGAACAGCCAGCAGTATTTTCCAGCCTTCTTTCTGCCAGCCTCTTAATCTTTGAAAAAGTTCCCCTTCTCTGGCCCTGTAGTTTTCAGCATCAAGGATGTGGAAGCTGCACTTGTTTCCCTGAGGAAGGCCGTTTCCTGAAGAGGCCAGATTAGCGAAGGCCAATTTCTTCAGTTCAGCTTCGTGGATATGGGTGAAGGCCTCAGCAGCCGTAAATTTATTGTCAATCGCTTCTTTTGGAACAGAATACTTTTCCAGCAAACTTTTAATTTCCTCTTGAAATTCTGCTTGGCCGGCATCAAGGCGCTCACGCAAGAGTTTTGGTTCCTCAAGGATTAGTGTGGCGTCCATGATCCGGGCGTAATCCAAAATACTTGATTTTTTCTCTCCAAACAAAAAATTCCAACGGGATTTCCCGGCAAAGGGTAAATTTTCTTCGTAAGCTTCTATATCCGCATCCATCCAAGCTTTCATATGGCTTATTTCTGCTCTTGTTGCAGAGTGCCTGATTGCTTCTTGAATAGCTCTCTCCCTATAGGCACGCATCTTTTCGCCAAGCAATTGGCCTTCTTGCCCTTCTAATAGCGGCTCTTTAATTGGCGCCAGGCTGATATTTGTAAGAGCCTCTGTGCTGCGCTGTGTGCCAAGATCAAAATATTTAATACTTTCCAGTTCCCGATCAAAAAAACTCAGGCGAATTCCTAAGGCTTCTTCATCTTCTCCATTAGAGAAAATACCGATATCAATTATTTCGCCACGTACGCTAAACTGACCAAAGCTATCTACTTGACGGACCCGACTATAACCTAATTTCTCCAGTTTTTCTAAAAGAATCTCATAGGAGTATTCTTGACCCCTTTGTAATTCTATTCTTCCTTCTAAGAAAAATTCCGGTGAGGGCAGTTTTTCCAGGAGAACAGAGCCGGAGATTAATAGAATGGCATATTCCCCACGAAGAAAAGCATTAAGATGCTCCCGGCGCCTAATTTCCTGGTGGCGACTTTTCACACCGCTAGCCAATAAATCGGATGCCTCCGGGTACAAGACCGGGCAGACTTTCCCTGTAAGCGCTCTAAAATCTTCAGCAATACTTCGGGCACGGAGTGCATCCGGTACAAGATAAAGAATCGGCTTCTTTTTTTGCGGACCTGTCCCGCCCTTATCCTTTTCGTCAAGCTCAGCTTGCTCTCTTGCAAGGAGGAGGGCAAAAAGAGCCTTTGCACAATCAGTTAAGCCGAAAACATTAATCGGGACTGAATTTTTTTCATGAAAAAGAGACAAAAGTTTTTGAAAACTCTCGTCTTGTCTGGGTCGATCATTTAAATTTGCTTGTTCTAAAAAGCTCATTCCAATACAAAACCGTTTTTCTCATTCATCGCTGTATCGATACCTTCTTTCAGGATTAAATCGACAGCATCGGCAGCGGCAAGCAAAAGTTTCTGACACATCTGACTTTGCGCCTTTGGGATTTTGCTTAATACGAAATCGGCAACATCATAACCGTCCGGTTTTGGACCAAAGCCGATTCGAATACGGGGAAAAGCATCCGTTTCCAACTGATAAATGATTGAGCGCATGCCGTTATGTGTGCCGGAACTGCCTTGTTTGCGAATTCTTAGCTTACCGAAGGGAAGTTCAAAATCATCATAGACAACAAGCAGTCTTTCCGGCGGAATTTTATAGTAAAGGCAAAGGTCGCGAACACTCTCCCCGGAGCGGTTCATATAGGTTTGCGGCTTTAGGACTATAACTCTTGAGCCAAAAAGATGCGCATCCGCCATTAGTCCCTTGAAACGAATTTTGTCACAGCGAAAACAATGACGCCTTTCCAACTCCTCGATACATAAGAAACCCAAATTATGCCAAGTCGTTTCGTATTTTCTCCCGGGATTGCCAAGACCGACAATCAAATAATCTACACTACTCATCCTAGCCTCTTCTACTGACCTGCTGTCTTATTCTATTCACTTTCTCCGATTCTCCGACTTGCTTTTTGCCCTTCTAAAGTCCGGTCAAAACCCACACTCACTTAGACAGAAAACTGTCTTTTTTCGCTGGCCGTATAGCGCTTGGCAACAGATAGCGTATAGTCTCTGCCATCTACAGCATCCTCTTGGGCTAAGCGCTCCCGGACAACCATGCTGGCAATCAGGGGGAAATTGTTTTCTTGACTCAGATGGGAGAGAACAAAATGTTCTGTGCCGTTTTTTAATAATTCTAAGCAGACTTCTGCGCCTTCTTGGTTGGATAAATGGCCCTTTTCACTTCGTATGCGTTTTTTCAGCGGCCAGGGATAGGAGCCGGCCTCCAGCAAATCCGGTTCATAATTGGTTTCCATAAAAACTAATTGGCTGCCTTGGATATGCCTTAAAATTTTCTCATCAACCCGCCCTGTATCCGTGCAAAGAGCAATCTTCACCTGCTCTGTCTCAAAAACAAAGCCAAGGGGGTCAACAGCGTCATGATAGGTCTGAAAAGGGTGAATAGCCATATCGAAGAGGTAAAATGTTTCCTCTGCACGAATAATCCGGATAAGGCTTTCTTTTATTTTGCCAAGCTTATCCTTAGCTGCCGCAAAGGTCTTCTCGGTAATATAAATTGGCAGGCCATAGCGACGGGCAACAACACCCAGTCCGCAAATATGATCACTGTGCTCGTGAGTAATAAGGATGCCGCCAATATTTTTAATCTCGTCTTCAGGAACATTTGCCTCTGCAAGAGCTTTAGCAAACTGCTTGCCATTCACACCGCAATCTACCACGAAACGGCTGTTTGCCATCTCCAGGAGGTATACATTGCCACTTGACCCGGACCGTAATGAGGATACTTGAAGTTGCTTCATCCTATCCCCCCAACATTACTTTGTCCTATCCGGATTAACTTCCCTAATATCTACACCGATTGCGGTTAGTTTTTCTACAAAATTTTCATAGCCGCGCTTTATGGAATAAACATTCTCAACTCGTGTTTCTCCCTCCGCAATTAAACCGGCCATAATCATAGCGGCGCCGGCTCGCAAATCGCGAGCCTCTACGGGGGCTCCCACAAGCTTGCTGCCACCCTGAATTACGGCTAACTTTCCTGAACAGATGATATTAGCTCCCATTAAACGCAAATTATCAATATATTGAAAACGATTCTCATAGATACTTTCAATCATTCGTCCGGTCCCTTCTGCCGCACACAATAAAGTTACGGCTTGAGGCTGCAAATCAGTAGGAAATCCGGGATAGGGCATAGTCTTAAAACTTGTTGCTTTAAGTATTTTCCCCTTTTCCAAAACACAACGAATGGAGTCCCCGCCCTCCTCAACAAGAACACCCATCTCTTGCAGTTTTGCACTCAGAGGCTCCATATGTTTGGGAATGACGTTTTCCACTAAGATATCTCCTCCGGTAAGAGGGGCCATCATCATATAGGTTCCCGCTTCAATTTGGTCAGGGATAATAGCATAGCTTTTTCCGGCAGGCAGAAAGGCTTTGCCCTGAATACGAATAACATCTGTACCGGCACCTCGGATGTTTGCCCCCATGGCATTTAAGAAGTTGGCCACGTCAACAATGTGCGGTTCTTTAGCCGCATTATCAATGACGGTTGTCCCTTCAGCGTGCACGGCGGCCAACATGATATTGATGGTTGCCCCGACACTCACTTGGTCAAGAAAAATACCTGCCCCCTTTATTTTATTTGCTTTTAGAGAAATGACGCCATCTTGTTCCATCTCATAAACAGCGCCCAAATTCTCAAAACCTTTAATGTGAAGATCTATCGGTCTTGAGCCCAGGTCACAGCCACCCGGCAGGTACATGCGCACAGAGCCAAAGCGGCCCAAAAATGCACCAAGCAGGTAATATGAACCGCGCAGTTTTCTTACGCTTTCCAGTAAGGCTTCGCTATGGGTCACCGTCGTAGGATCAATCCTGACCGTTCCCCTGTCAAGGATTGTTACTTCAGCACCCAGTTCTTTAAAGATATTCAGAAGAAGTTGGATATCTATAATATCCGGTAGATTTTCAATGACACTTGGGCCATCTACAGCCATTGCTGCAGCCAGAACACCTAGGGCAGCATTTTTCGAACCGCTAATTTTTACTCTACCCTCTAGTCTGTTGCCACCTTTTACCAAAAATGAATTCATGTTTGTTCCTTCCTTATACATAACACATCTTGGCTGTAAATCGCCAAAATAATTTTATTCCCTCTAAACCTCATCAATTACCGAAAGCAATCGATTGTATTCATTCGCTTGTAAACTTTTCCATTTTGCCATAATTCCACATGCTTCGGCAAGTTCGCTGAGATCATTCTCCGCAGCCTTCGTAATATGTGAATCGGTATGACCCTTGTGGTACAACTCGGAAAGGCATTGGCGCAAAACTTTTTGTTCTGAAGGAAACATAATGGTAAACTCACTACCTTGGGATAAACTTGACTCTAAATTGATTAT